>CAYLJT010000734.1:0-4453 GCA_964383995.1 uncultured Polyangiaceae bacterium | reverse complement strand
ACGCCGGTCGCCCCTTCGACGGAGAGGTTGTCGAGCAGCGGCGAGTTGACCGCCGTCTCGGCGGCCAGGCGCGCGCGGCCCTGCCCCTTCGCGCAGCCCGTGCCCATGAGCGCTCGGCCCATGTTGCTCATCACGGTCTTCACGTCGGCGAAGTCGACGTTCACGAGACCGCTCTGCGTGATGAGGTCGCTGATGCCCTTGATCGCCTGGTAGAGCACCTCGTCGGCCTTGCGGAACGCTTCGACAAAGCTGAGCTCTTCGTCGGCGAGCGACAAGAGCTTTTGGTTCGGGATGGTGATCAGTGTGTCGACGTGCTCGGCCAACATCGCGAGGCCGATCTCGGCCCGACGCGAGCGCTGCTTGCCCTCGAAGAAGAAGGGCTTGGTGACCACACCGACGGTGAGGCAACCCTCTTCGCGCGCGAGCTGTGCGATGACCGGCGCGGCGCCCGTGCCCGTGCCGCCACCCATGCCCGCGGTGATGAAGACCATGTCCGCGCCTTGAATCGTCTCTTTGATGCGCGTGACGTCTTCGAGGGCGGCTTTGCGGCCCTTCTCGGGATCGGCGCCGGCGCCGAGACCGCGCGTGATGTTCGAGCCGATGTGCAGCTTGAGCGGCGCGGAGCTCGCGCCCAGGGCCTGCGCGTCCGTGTTGACGACGCAGAACTCGACCCCTTCGAGGCCGAAATGGATCATCGTGTTCACGGCGTTACCGCCGGAGCCGCCGCAGCCGATGACCTTAATCCGAGCGTCGTATCCGCTGTGCTCGTCGGCAAACTCGATGGAGAAGCTCATGGATTCCTCCCGGGTTCTTGAACCGGTGTGCTTGCGGTGTTTTCGGGCCTGGGAGGTGGGGCTTCGCCGTGTGCGAAAACCTCATTTTCTCTTTGAACCGTGAGCTTCCGGGCGCCTCTTCCCTTCCACTCAAACCGCTATTTCAATCGCCTAAATCAATTCGACCTAACGACTAGGAAACACACGCCGGATCCCGGCGCATCTTGCCTAGAAAGCTGCTCTCAGCCAATTCCAAAATCGACCTCCCGACCGCTTTTCAATGACGGTTTCTTCGGGGGTTGACGCCTTGTCTCGGGCCTCGCGTTGCAGCCTTCGTCCTTCCGAACGCAGGCTCGCGGGCTCGCCGTGCCCAGCGCGCTCGCGCGCCTGGACGATGGTGTTTGCGCCGTATTGCACGAGGCCCACGCCACCCGCGTATTGCGGGCCCGCGACGAGCTGCGTGATGCCTCGCACACCGATGGGCACACCAAGCCTCACCGGCATACCGAGGATCTCTTCGGCGAAATCAGTCATGCCTTCCATCAACACGCCGCCGCCCGTGAGGACGACACCCGCGGAGAGCTGGTCCACGAGGCCCGTGTCTTCGATGCGCTTGCGCACCACGGCGAAGATCTCTTCGATGCGCGGCTCGATGATGTCGCTCATCACGCGACGCGCGACGCGACGGGGCGCGTGACCGCCGACGCCGGGCACCTCGATCTCTTCGTCGTCGCCCACCATGCGCCCGAGGGCACAGCCAAAATTGCGCTTCAAACGCTCGGCCTCGCCCATCGGCGTGCGCAGGCCCGCGGCCACATCGGCGGTGACGTTGTTGCCGCCCACCGGGATGACGCCCACGTGCGCGATGCCACCGTCGACGTACATGATGAGGTCGGTGGTGCCGCCACCGATATCGACCACGGCCACGCCGATTTCGCGCTCGTCTTCGGACAAAACCGCGTCTGCGCTGGCGAGGGGCTCCAAGACCACGTCGGCCACGGTGAGACCGCAGCGCTCGGCGCAGCGCACGACGTTTTGCACACAGCTCGTGGCGGCGGTGATCAGGTTGACCTTCACGCCGAGACGCACGCCGCTCATGCCCACGGGGTCGCGGATGCCGTCCTGGTTGTCGACCATGAACTCGCGCGCCAAAACGTGCATGATTTGGCGGTCGGCATCGACGGGGATGGCGCGAGCGCCTTCGAGCACGCGATCGACGTCGACGCGCGTGACCTCGCCGCCGGCGATGGCGGCGACGCCGTCGGAGCCCATGCAACGAATGTGAGAGCCCGCGATACCCGCGTAGACGGTGCGGATTTCGACCCCCGCCATGGTCTGCGCACCATCGATGGCCTCGGCGATCGCGCGCACGGTCCAATCGATGTTGGAGACGACGCCCTTGCGCAGGCCTCGGCAAGGAACGTTGCCTACGCCGAGGATCGTGATGCCGTCGGCGTCCACTTCGCCAACGACGGCGAGCACCTTCGTCGTGCCGATATCCAGGCCGACGACGATCTCGCTCATGTCCATGCGGCTCTTCATTCGAAGCTCCACCTCGTGGGGGGTCCCATGCGGTTACGGTCGCGCTCCTCGGCGCCCCCTTCGAAGACCCCTCGTGCCCCCTGAGAATTGTTCAAATTCCAAGGAGAAAAGGCTTCGATCAAGGGCTCGGAGACACCGCAGTTGCGGCGACCTCGCGGAAGGTCGCATGCCCCTTCGAGCGGGGCCAAATTTCGATCCGCAGAAGCGCTCATCGCATCCTCACGACCACCCGCTCGGGGTGCGCTTCGTTGTCGAGGAAGATGACGGAGGCGTCCGCTTTGCGCGCCGCAAGCTCCGCGATGACCCGCCGCGCTTGCTCGATTTTGCCGCGAAAAGGCGCGGTTCCGAGCTCGAGCGTGATGGCCGCTTTGCCGATCACGACGCGCAGCGTTCCATCCTTGTCGACGTGGACCTCTTGCACGGGGTAGCGCTTGGCGAGGCCGGCGCGATCGAGCTCGGTCACGACGTCGAGGGCGCGCCGCACGATGAGCTCGACCCCCTCCCGGTCGTTTACCGCTTTGTCCGTTGAAATGCCGGTAATCACCGGCAAATCGAAGGGATCGGCGTCGGTGACCTTCTTGAAAAGGACGCCATCGGAGCTGGCCAGGTAGAGCTCGCTGTCGATGCTCACGAGGGCGTGGGCCTCGTTCTCGACGACGGCGATTTCGATCGTGGAGGGCAGCTTTCGTGTCGCGGTCGCGCGGGCGATCCAAGGGTCGGACAGGATGCTCGCGGAGGCGCCTTCGAGGTCGAGGGCGAACACGTTGGCGCCCACGTCGATGCCGCCGCGCTGCGCGATTTCTTCGGCCGAACGGCGGACGTTGCCGCTCACGAGGACGGTGCGAACGGCGAACCTGGGGCTCGTGAGCATGTAGTGGCGAGCGCCCCAGGCGGCCGCGACGGAGCTCGTGACAACCACCAACAGGCCCGCGATCATTTGCAGCGTGCCAAGGGCGTGGCGAGCCTTGGAGGGCGCCTTCGGGGCTTCCTTCTTCGGCGCCGCGGGGCGAACACTGCGTGAGGTGGGGGCCGGGAGCGGCGAGACGTCGTCGTCGGTTTGACGCGGACGACGCTCATTCGGCGGCTGTTTCACGACGCCGCCTCCTTCGAGACACCCTTGGTCTCGAGGAGCTTGAGCAGCTCGCGCACGCTCGCGTTGATGTCCCCCGCGCCGAGCGCGATGACCACGTCGCCGGGCCGCGCGATGGCGTATAGCGCCTCGGGCAGATCGGCCTTGTTGCCCACGTATTCGGCCTGGTGGTGACCGTGCTCGCGGACACTTTGCACGAGGGCTTCGGCGCTCACACCGGGGATCGGGGCCTCGCCGGCGGCGTAGACGTCGGTGACCATGAGCACGTCGGCGAGGTTGAAAGCCCGCGAGAAGTCCGCGAAAAGGTCGCGTGTGCGCGTGTAGCGGTGGGGTTGGAAGGCGACCACGATGCGGTGCTCGTCGCCGGGAAAGGCGCGGCGCGCAGCGTCGAGAGTGGCCTGAATTTCCGCCGGGTGATGACCGTAGTCGTCGACGAGGGTGATGCCGTGGGGGTTGCCGACCACGGTAAAACGCCGCGCAACGCCGCCAAATGTGGCGAGCGCGTTCTTCGTGACGTCGAGCGGGACCTCGAGCTCGTCGGCGACGGCGATGGTGGCCAAGCAGTTGAGGACGTTGTGCGCGCCCGGCATGCTCACGCTGAAACCACCGAGGGGCTCGCCGCGTCGATAGGCGTTGAAGCTGGTGGTGAGGCCGCGATGTTGAATGCCGCGGGCCGAATAGTCGGCCTGCGGCGACAAGCCGTAGGTGACGTGGCGGCGCTGAATTTTAGGCAAGATGTCCTGCACTTCGGGGTGATCGAGGCACAAGATGGCGAGGCCGTAGAAGGGCACGCGGCCCGCAAACTCGACGAAGGCGCCCTTCAACGCTTCGAGGCTGCCGTGGTGATCGAGGTGCTCGGGATCGATGTTGGTGACCACCGCGACGGTGGGCGTGAGGCGCAAGAACGAGCCGTCGCTCTCATCGGCCTCGGCGATCAACAGGTCGCCCGCGCCAAGCCGTGCGTTGGAGCCGAGGGCGGCCATTTTTCCGCCGACCACCACGGTGGGATCGAGGCCCGCCGCGCGCAGCACTGTGGCCACCAGCGAGG
>CAYLJT010000733.1:0-4455 GCA_964383995.1 uncultured Polyangiaceae bacterium | reverse complement strand
ACGGCATCTACACCAAGGGCGGCACGGGCCACGGCGTCCTCACCTACCTCAAGCTCATCGAGGGCTTCGAAAAGGCCTAGCGATGAGCATCGAGCTCGAACGGAAGCTCGCGCGCGCCATGGGCCGCGCGATGGCGGACTTTCGCATGCTCGAAGACGGCGATCGCGTCCTCTGCGCGGTATCCGGCGGCAAAGACAGCTACGCAATGCACGATCTCTTGGTCGCGTTGCGGCGCCGCGCCCCCATCCGCTTCTCCCTCATCGCCATCAACATCGACCAGGGCCATCCCGGCTACCCGGGCTCCGTGCTCGTCGACTACATGCGCGAAAACGGCCACGAATTTCGCATGATCGCCGAGGATACCTACTCGATTGTCACGGACAAAATCCCCGAGGGCAAAACCTACTGCTCGCTCTGCTCGCGCCTACGCAGGGGCATCCTCTATCGGCTCGCGCAGGAGCTCGGCTGCAACAAGATTGCCCTCGGCCATCACCGCGACGACGCCCTCGCGACCCTGCTCCTCAACCTCGTGTTCGCGGGGCAGCTCAAGGCCATGCCCCCGAAGCTCATCTCCGATGATCGCAAGAACATCGTGATTCGGCCCCTCATCTATTGCGCCGAAGCCGATCTCGCGGCCTACGCCGAATATCGCAAATTCCCGATCTTGCCCTGCGATCTCTGCGGTTCCCAAGAGAACCTCCAGCGCAAGCAAATCGCCCGGCTGCTCGACGACCTCGAAGCGCGAAACCCCGGAGCGCGCGCGAACATGCTCGCGGCCCTCGGCAACGTGCGACCGAGCCACCTGTTCGATCAAAAGCTCTGGCGCAAGCTCGGTCTCGAGGTCGCTGACGACGAGCCCTCCGAGGTGAACGACGCCGCGCCGATCCCCGTAGATCGCCTCCTACGAGCGCCCGCGTGACGCAGACGAGCGTCTCCATCGAGCCCCCGCCTCCCGCGGATTCGGCGGAGAGCACGGCGGAGCGTCCCCCGCCGCCCCCACCCCAGAACGGCCTCTTGGAGAGGGCCATCCTCCCACACACGGTTCGCACTCTGATCGCCGCCACCACCGCGTGGGGTGTCACCATCGCGCCCGCGGCGTTCGCGCGATCGAGCGCCGTTGCTCCGCGCCTCGCCGCCTTCGCGGCACTGGTCGTGGCCGTCGCCGGTCCCCTCGTCCGACCCCGAAAGATCGGCAGGCACATCGGAATCACGGCCTTCGTCGGCCTCGCGGCCATCGTATGGCTCACCTCCTCGGCGGCCATTCAGCCCGCGCGCGTCGATCTCGGTCGCGCGGCCCTCGGCAGCATCGCGTGGAGCCTGTTCGCGCTCTCGTGGAGCGATCCCTGGAAGCGCCCCGAGAAATCCGAAGAGCTCTCCGAACCGCACGGCCTCGAGGCGCGCTCTCGACTCCCTCACTTCGCGGTGCCGATCACGGTTGTTGGCCTGATCGGGGGCCTCGCGTGCATCGTCCTCGCTTGGCGCGTCGACGACGCGGGACGCGCGCTCCTCGGTCACGCCGCGGCCCTCGCCGCCGCCGTGAGCCTCATCTCCGCGTCCTCGATCGTCGCGACGTCCCGCGGGAATCCACGCCGAAACGAAGGCCAGCGCCTCAACCCCGTAGCCACGCGAACGCTGGCCCTGCTCGTCGCGGTGGCCCTCGGCGGGGCGGTGATCTTCGCCCTCCGCTGACCTAGCGCGGTACACGATCCTCGTGGGCCGCGTTAAGCTCGCCCTGTGGTTCGCCTCATCGATGTGCTCGCGGTCATTCTCCTCGTTGCCGCCGCGGCAGCGTTCGCCGTCGGCATCTACGCCATCGGAGAAGAAGAAGACTTCAAGGCGCTCTATCTCCTCCTCGTAGGTGCGCTCGCGCTCCGCGCCTCGACCGAGATCTTGAGACCTCGAGGTGGCACAGCATGAGAGCGGGGGCGGCTCAGCTCGCGTTGGCGCTTGCTCTCGTTTGCGGTTGCAACGACGCGAAGCCCATCGCGACGAACGCGCCCGTTCCCTCGTCCGCAGCGCTGTCGCCCGGGATCGCAGCTCGCGTCGCCGACATCTCCATTCCGACCGCGCGCGTGGCAGCGTTGGCTGAGCGGCAGAACATCTCGCTGCCAAGCGCGAGGGAGATCGCCGTCCGCGACGCGCTCTTCGCGCACCACGCCAAAATGATTGGAGCTCAAACGATGTCGAGCCTCGGCCCCGAGCAACGCGGCGTGCTCGCTCGCGCGCTGCTCACCGACGTGTTCCGCGAAGCCATGGCCCAGGGGCCCGTCTCTGACGCCGAGCTCGCCACAGTCACGGAGCGTCACTGGCTCGACTTGAACCGTCCCGAGGGCTTCCGCGTCGTACACGCCGTCGCGAGGGCCGACGCCACCAGGCCCGAAGAGGTC
The DNA here is from genome assembly GCA_964383995.1 of uncultured Polyangiaceae bacterium. Lineage (GTDB taxonomy): Bacteria > Myxococcota_A > Polyangia > Polyangiales > Polyangiaceae > CAYLJT01. The sequence goes on along the minus strand of CAYLJT010000733.1, from coordinate 2,068 downwards.
GAACGAGCGAAGGCTCTCGCCGAGGCTATCCTCGCGGTCACGCGACCTCTCGCCGAGCGCATCCGGACGTCGCCGCCGCCCGGCGACGGTCCTGACGAAGCGGTCAAGGCCTTCATCGACGCCGCGAAGGCCAAGGGCAACGACACGACGGCCGTCGTCGCCGAAGTGTTGTCGCCCGTCGCAGCCGATGGCCGCGTCTTGAGCCCCGGCGGAGGACGCTACGACCCCGACTTCGCGAAGGCGGCCGCCACGCTGACGAACCGCGGCGACATCGCCGGGCCCATCACGACCTCCTTTGGCGTCCACATCCTCGTCCTCCTAGACCGCACGCCTCCGCACGTCGTCCCCGTCGAAGAGCGCCGCGCGAAGGTCCACGACGAGGTGATGACCGAACGCGCGCGCGCCGCAGAAGAGAAGATCCTCGAAGGCCTCCGAGGCAGCGTTCGTGTCGAGGGAAACGTCGACGCGTTGCTCGAGCTCGTGCCGATCGAGCCATGAGCGCCTCCCGACCGACCCGAAGGGAACGCCTCGATCAGGCCGATCGCGATCAGGCCCGCTCGGTCTTCGCGGCCATCCTCAAACGCCTGCTGCTCAACATGCCGGGCGCGCGAGCCGCCATCCTCGTCGACGCCGATGGCGAGAGCGTCGACTACGCGGGTCTGCTGGATCCGTTTGAAATCAAAGTGATCGCCGCCCACTGGCAGATCGTCATCGACCGCATGGAGGCGCCGTCGGGTCACGTTCAACTGCGTCAAATATCCATTCGCGCCCAAAACAAGTCGTTCATCGTGCGAAAGCTCGAGGACCGCTACGTCCTGGTCGTCGCGTTGGCGCGCCGCGGTGCGTTTCCGACGCCACCACGAGCGCTCGACGAAGCCCACGCCCGGCTCCGCAAAGAGGCCGGCTGGGAGGCCCCCGGAGCCACCCGCCTCTGGCACCGCGTCGAAGTCTCGCCGAGCGAGAACGACGCATATCGCCCCGAGAAACTGCGCGTGGCAGCGCGTTGGCGCAGCGCCGAGGTCCTCGGCACCATGACGGGCCTGTCGCCCGCGGAGCGCGGCTACCAAGTGCGCCTCGACAGCGGCGCGGAGCTCGGTCTCGTGCGAGAGCGCTTCGGCGCTTGGTACGCCGACCAAGAGCTCAACGACGACTGATCGCGAAATCCTGAGAAATCACGGCGCTTTCACGCGAAGAAAAAAATCGAACCCACGCCGAAGAAAAAGCTTTGACATGTTCGGCTGGCTGAGTAGATTCCGCCTCCTCGCTGACGCGAAACGGCCCGCGAAACGGCAAACGCGAACGGAAAAGGCTTCCAAGCCCTCCACGCGAAAGCCCCCGGGTCCCACGCCGCGAGGCGCAAATCTAGCGAACCACGTTCTCTAGGGTGCGCTTTCTTTCCTCCGCTTCGCGCCGACTCAACGGTCGGTGCCAAAAAGAAGAAAGAAAAAAAGAGCAAGCGACCAAAAAAACGGTTGACAAGCTCGAAACCTGAAACTAGAGTCAACGCCCCACTGAGACAGCGCCCCACGGCGCGGTCGGGTGGGAAACGAGCTTTATGAGGCGTAAGCGCCTCACGGCTCGGCTCGGTCCTTGAAAACTGGATTGTACTAACGAACGCTCAATGAGCATCGGATAAGCACAGCTTATCCACACCTCTTCGTTAAGAAGAGGTTCTGCTCCAAGTGAGCATCGAGCCGTCACCCACCGTTAGCCCGGTGGAGTGACCTCCAGATTTAACTGGAGAGTTTGATCCTGGCTCAGAACGAACGTTAGCGGCGCGCTTAACACATGCAAGTCGTGCGAGAAAGGGGCAACCCCGGTAAAGCGGCGCACGGGTGAGTAACACGTAGGTAATCTACCTCCAGGTGGTGGATAACCTTCCGAAAGGAGGGCTAATACAGCATGAGACCACGGTTTCGCAAGGAACTGAGGTCAAAGTCGGCCTCTTCATGAAAGCTGACGCCAGGAGATGAGCCTGCGGCCCATCAGGTAGTTGGTAGGGTAATGGCCTACCAAGCCAAAGACGGGTAGCTGGTCTGAGAGGATGATCAGCCACACTGGAACTGAG
>CAYLJT010000732.1:0-4457 GCA_964383995.1 uncultured Polyangiaceae bacterium | reverse complement strand
CCTCCGCCATGGGCCGTGTGTCCCGCGAGCAGCGCGACCGCGTGGCCGATGGTGGGCACGATCAGGCGCTCCACCGCGAGGCGGAGGGCCTTCGGGCTGCCCGGTAGCGCATAGATCAGCGTGCCGCGCGAGACCCCGGCGACGGCCCGCGAGAGCATCGCCCGCGGCCCAATTTCTGCGAAGGAAAGCTGCCGAAACAGCTCACCGAAGCCATCCAACGTTTTGTCGAGCAAAGGCGCGATCTCTTCGGGCACCCGATCGCGCGGGCCGAGCCCCGTGCCGCCCGTGATGACGATGGCGCGGGCGCGCCCCGCGTCGCACAGCATGCGAACTCGCGTCGCGAGCACGCCGGGATCCTCCCGAACGATGGCGTGCCCCAACACGTCCATGCCCCCTTGACGAAGCAGCTCTTCGAGGAGCTTGCCACCCTCGTCGTCTGCAGCCGTACGCGTGTCGCTCGATGTGATGGTCAAAACGGGAATCAGCGGCTTTTGCATGGCGGGATCGGCACCATCACGGCGAAAGGCGTTTGTTGTGCGCGTCGGGCAACACGTACAGCACCACGGGCCCGAGGATCGAGAACACTCCGAGCAACCCCCAAAGAGGTGTTCGCCCTTTGGACTTGGCGATCCAGCCAAGGCCCAGCATCAGGACCCCCGTCCCGACCAATGCGATAAGCCCACTTACCAGGATAATATTGGTGACAGCGCCTACAATTTGTAGCGCGATCCCGGTCAAGGCGAGGGACAGTCCTTTGTTGCGGTACGCCTGGATCATAGGGTCTTTCAGCTAGATTTCGGGTCTGGTGGCGCTCAAGGCATTGCCCCGGGGGCAACGTTCCAGTAGCTTGTTGAATATGACTTTCAGCTTCGTGCGGCGCGCGGCTCTCAGCGTTCTCGCCATCCTTGCAGCGCTCATGGTGCTCGTCCATGGCCGACTTGCAAAGGCCGAGGAAGGGGATCCGCCGGAGGTCGAGGCTCACCGCTTGGTGCACGTGCTGGATTACGTGAGCGCGGACTACGGCGGCGCGGTTTCGGGGGGTGCTGTCGTCAACGCCGACGAGTACGCCGAGCAACTGTCGCTGCTGCTCGATGCGTCGAAAATCGCCGCCCGCCTCGCGACCCACACGGGCGCCGAGGATCTGCCGGGCCTTGTCGAAAAGGTGCACGCGCTCGTCGAAAAAAAGGCCGATGGCGCGGCGGTGGCGACGGGCGCGGCGGAGGTGCGAGCCCGGGCGAGCGCGGTGTTCAAGCTCGTGGAAGCGCCCACCACGCCCCCTGATGCGGCCCGCGGCGCCGCTCTGTTCGCCGAACATTGCTCGTCGTGCCACGGGGCCCGCGGCGACGCCGACACCGAGCGCGCCAAGACGCTCTCGCCCCGTCCCGCGAACTTCCTCGACCCCGATATCGGGGAGGGCATGTCCCCCGCGCGCGTGGCGCGCACGGTTCGCTTCGGCGTGAACGGGACGGCGATGGTGCCCTTCACGTTCTTGAGCGACGAAGACCGCTGGAATCTGGCTTTTTACGCCGCCGGACTGCGCCACACCACCGCGCCTTCCGAGGGTGCGCCGACCTACGCCCTGGCCGAGCTCGCCGTGCGCTCCGACAAGGCGCTGCGCGCCGACCTGCTCTCCGCGGGCATCACGCCCGACGAGGTCGAGGGCCTGATCGCCGATCTGCGCCGCCGGGCGCCCTACGAAGATCGCGCCTCGAAGGACCCGCTCGGCTACGCGCGCGGCCGCCTCGATCGCGCGAAAATTGCTTTGAATCAAGGAGATCTCGACGCGGTTCGCGGGCTGTTGACGGACGCCTATCTGTCCGGGATCGAGCCGGCGGAGGGGCGCCTCTCCGCCATCGACACGAACCTCGTCCCCGATCTGGAGCGGGCTTTCCTCGACGCCCGCGGCAAGCTCGCGGCGCGCGCGCCAGCCGCCGAAACGGCCGCGGCCATCGATGTATTGCTCGCCCATCTCACCCGAGCCGAGGCCCTCGCCATGCACGCGGGGGCGCCGTCTTTCGCGGCGACGACGTTGTGGAGCGCCGGCCTCTTGCTGCGTGAAGGCGTCGAGGCCGCGCTGCTCGTCGCGGCTCTGCTCGGCATGGCGGCGCGTGCGGGCCTCTCCGACAAGAAACGTTTCGTCCACCTCGGTTGGATAAGCGCGGTAATTCTCGGCATTTTCACCTGGATCGCGTCGCGGTCGCTGATCGAGATCTCGGGCGCCAGCCGGGAGTTGGTGGAGGCGGTCACGGCCCTGATGGCCACCGTCGTGCTCTTCTACGTCAGCTACGCGTTGCTCGCGAAGCGCGAGGTCATGCGCTGGCTCAAGTTTTTGCGCGAGCAAGTCACGCCTCGGCGCGCGGCCTGGTCGCTCTTTTTGGTGGCGTTCATCGCGGCGTACCGCGAGGCCTTCGAGACCGTGCTGTTTTACGAAACGCTGCTGGCAGGCGGCGGCAGCGTCGGAGCTGCGCTCACGGGCGCGGGCATCGGCGCAGCCGGCCTCCTCGTGCTGGTGCTGGTGTTCGGTCGTGCGGGGCGCTTCACACCCCCCGAGCTGTTCTTCCGTATCTCGGGCACGCTGCTCTACGTGCTCGCGGTGGTCTTCGCCGGCCAAGGCATCGCGGCCCTGCAAATCATCGGCACCATCCCCGTGCATGCCGCGCCCCTCCCCAGCCTCCCGTTTCTCGGCATCCATGCGACCGTCGAGACCTACGCCGTGCAGTTGGGGCTCGTCCTCGCTGCGGTGGTGGGGGCGGTGGTCGGCCGTCGCTCCGAGGCTGCGTCGACCACCCCGCCCGCGACAGCGTCGACGAGCGGCTGAGCGCCCAGCCCGCCGCGGGCGAAAAGTCGTTTGGGTTCCAATTATTTCAGGTCAAACGATGGACCGCCGTCGCCTCGGGATGCAGAGGCCTGAGGCCCTTGAGGGCCACGGCGCTGGCGCTCTCGGCGGGCTCCGCGAGATCCCAGTCGAGGTAGAGCTTGTCGCCATCGAAGCAGCCGAAGCTGGTCGAGACACAAAGCAAAGGCTCGCGATCGACCGCGTAGCCCTGGCGCGCCACGTCGTGTCCGTACACCGCGACCCGCGCGTCGGGATGAATGGCCCGAAGAAAGGCTTCGGCGCGCTCGGATGACGTCGTGCGCGCCCACAACAGCGCGCCCAAGATGCCCTGCCCCGACGACTCGTCGAAGCCCCCGTCGAAGCCCGCGTCGAGCGGGATCGTCTCGAGCTCCGCGGCTGACGTGATGCGGGCGTGGGGCGCTGCGTGCAGCATCACGAGCCGCGCGGCGGGCGCAAACGCGATGAAGGGCCAGGTGGCGATCCATGCGCGCATCCACTCGGTGCCACCATCGCCGAGCAGCTCTTCGAGGCGGCGCGCTTCGTCCGGAAAAAACTTCGCGACGACGGGGCCGCCCACATGCGCGTGCTCGTGGTTTCCGAGCAGGTAGTGCACGCGGCCGGGGTGCCGCAGCGCGAGGGCGTGGGCCCGCTCCAAGAGGCCGCGTGAGTCCCCTTGGTAGTAGGTGCCGAGGTAGTCTGGCCAGTCCTCTTCTTCGATTTCGGGGCCGTGAACCAGGTCGCCTGTGACCACCAACACAGCACCGTCGGGCCCCCCCGCGGCCTTCTCGAAAATGCGCTCGACGCGCTCGAAGTCGCCGACGTTGCCTTGCAAGTCGGTGGCGACGATGAGCCGTCCTTTGGCGGGGAGCGCGACGACGCGGGGCACGTTGACGCGGCAGTATATGCCCCCGGCCGGGGCTTCTCGTGTGCCAAAAAGAAAGGAAAGGCGTTGGCGGCGGCTTCCGCGCGCGACTAGGCTCGCTGCGCATGAAAAACGACAGCCTCTCCGCCTGGGTGAATGAAGTTGCCGCCCTCACCCAGCCCGACCGCGTAGTCTATTGCAACGGCTCGCAAGAGGAATACGACGCCTTGGTGGGGCAAATGCTCGCCGACGGCACGTTTTTGAAGCTCAACGAAGAGCGTTACCCGAACTGCTACCTGCACCGCAGCGATCCCACCGATGTCGCGCGCACCGAGCACCTCACCTTCATTTGCACGAACACGAAGGAGGGCGCGGGGCCCACGAACAACTGGATGTCCCCCGAAGAGGGTCGCGCGAAGGTAGAGCCGCTGTTTCGCGGGGCGATGAAGGGCCGCACCATGTACGTGGTCCCCTACCTCATGGGGCCCGTGGGCTCCCCCTCCTCAAAGGTCGGCGTCGAAATCACCGACAGCCCCTACGTGGTTGTCAGCATGCGCATCATGACGCGCATGGGGGATATTGCCCTCGAGACCCTCGGCAGCTCCGGCGATTTTTGCCGAGGTCTGCACTCCCTCGGCGACCTCAGCCCCGATCGTCGGTTCATCCTGCATTTCCCCGAAGACAAGCTGATTTGGAGCGTAGGCTCGGGCTACGGCGGCAACGCCCTGCTCGGCAAGAAGTGCTTCGCCCTGCGCATCG
>CAYLJT010000731.1:0-4465 GCA_964383995.1 uncultured Polyangiaceae bacterium | reverse complement strand
GTACAGCACGAAGATGCGGTCGGCCAGGTGGCGCGCGCTCGCCAGGTCGTGCGTAATGAACAGGATGGTAATGCCCATGTCGTCGGCGAGCCGCCGAAAGAGCGCCAACACCTCCATGCGAATGGAGACATCCAACATCGAGGTGGGCTCGTCCGCGATGATCAGCCGGGGCTCGGCGGCGAGCGCGCGAGCGATGGCGACGCGCTGGCGTTGTCCGCCGGAGAGCGAGTGCGGAAAGCGGTCGATGTAGTCTTCCGCGGGGGTCAGGCCGACCAGGGTCAACAATTCCAGCACGCGCTCGCGCACCTTGTCGGGCGCGACGCGCTTGTGCAAAAGCAGCGGGCGCGCGATGGGGTGTGAGATGCGGTGCACGGGGTTGAGCGAGCCGAAGGGGTCTTGAAAGACGACCTGAACCTTGCCTCGGTACTCCAAGGAGACGCGGCCCTTGCCGAGGGCCTCCTTCCCTTCGAACATGACCGAGCCGGAATCGGCCCCTTCGAGCCGCATCAGGAGCCGCGCGATGGTGCTCTTGCCACACCCCGACTCACCCACGAGCGCCGCTATTTCGCCGCGCCGAAGCTCGAGCGAGACGTCGTTCAGCACCAAACGGCGCTTGCGGCGCAGGGCGTCGCCGATGGGGTAGGACTTGAACAAGTTGCGCAGCGAAAGCAGCGCAGGGCCGTCCGTGGTCGCCTGATTGGGGCCGCGGAAGCTGCGCGGCCCGCTGAGCGATGGGAAGGAGCTCATCAGCTTCTGGGTGTACGGATGCTTGGCGCCGTGCCGCAGATCGTCGGGGCGACCGACCTCCACGAGCTGACCCTTGAGCAGGATGCCCACGCGATCCGCAAAGGAGAGCATGAGCGGTAGATCGTGGCTGATAAAGAGGATGGAAAATCCGAGGTCCGCCTCGAGGGCGATCACACGCTTGAGAATCTCCTTTTGCACCACCACGTCGAGGGCCGTGGTGGGCTCGTCCATGATGACGAGACGGGGCTTGAGCGCGAGGGCGATGGCCATCACCACGCGCTGCCGCATGCCGCCCGAGAGCATGTGGGGGTAGGCGTCGACGTTGCGCGGATCGATGTCGACGAGCGCCAAGAGCTCGAGCGTGCGGCGCTCGATTTCGCCCGGGTCCGAGACACCATGGGCCTGCAACGTGTCAGCGACTTGTTCGCCGACGCTCAACACCGGGTTCAAGGCGTTCATCGCGCTCTGGAAGACCATGGAGCCATTGCGCCAGCGGAAGCGCCGCAGTTCCGCGTCGTTCATCAGCAGCACGTCTGTGCCATCGAACTCGATTTCGCCCGCGGGGACCTCGGCGGGGGGCTGCAAGATGCGTAAGATGGCCTGGCCGATGGTGGACTTGCCGCTGCCCGACTCACCTGCCAGTCCGAATACCTCGCCCGGATAGATGTCCAGGGACACGTCGTCGACGGCGATCACCGGGCCCTTGCGGGTTGTGTAGGTGACGGTAAGGTTGCGCAACGAAATGACCGGCTGCTGCTGGCCCTCTTTGGGCTTCGAGGCCCGGGGGCGGCTCTCCGGCAGCGGTGTGCTGGTTGCCCCGGCGAAGTGGCTGGCAAGCTGCGGATTGGTCACCTCGTCGATGGCGAAGTTGAGCATGGTAAGGCCAAAGCCCACCATCGCGATGCAGAGACCGGTGGGTAGTAAGATCCACCACGACCCCGTCAACAGCGTGGCGTCGTTGCTAGCCCAGTACAGGTTGGTCCCCCAGGTGACGGTGCCGACGTCCCCGAGGCCCAAGAACTCCAGCCCGACCTGCGCACCGATGGCGTAGATGGTGGTGCCGATGAAGGCCGAGACCAGCAGCGAAGCCATGTTCGGCACGAGCTCGCGGAAGATGATGCGCGCACGGGTCTCGCCCGCGACCAGCGAAGCGGACACGAAATCGCGGCGCCGCAGGGCCAGGGTCTGCGAGCGGAAGACCCGCGCGTTCCAGGCCCAACCCGACACCACGAGCACGGCGGTGAGGCTCACGGCCCCGACGGGGAGGTAGGCCGCCAAGATGATGGCCAGTGGCAGCCCGGGGATCACCAAGAAGACGTTGGTGATGATCGACATGCTGTCGTCGGTGAGGCCGCCGAAATAGCCCGAGCTGACGCCCACCAACGTGCCAATGGCGACCACCAAGATGCCGACGGCAAACCCCACAGCCAAGGTGGTGCCGGCGCCACAGACCACCTGCGCCAACACATCTTGACCTTGTCCGGTCGTGCCGAACCAATGCTCGTAGCTCGGCGGCTGGTGTGGGGCGCCGACAAACGCGGTCGGATCTTGCACCACCAAAGGACCAAAGAGGGCCATCAGCAGGAAGGCGAGGAGAATGGTCGCCCCGGCCATCGCCTTCTTGTTGCGGAGCAGGGCGAAGAGCCAGCTATTCATGGGAGCTCGTCCTCGGGTCAAGCCACGCGTAGGCCAGATCGACCAGCCAGTTTGCCGCGAGCACGGAGAGCGTGATCATGAGAAATAGCCCCTGCATCAACGGGTAGTCTTGGCTGCGCACGGCCTGCACCAGGAGGTAGCCCATGCCGGGGTAAGAAAAGACGATTTCGCTGAGCAACGAGCCGCTCAGTACGAAGCCGAGCGCCATGCCGAAGCTCGTGACGCCTGGCAAGAGGGCGTTGCGCGCGGCGTAGCGCAGCATGACGCGCCGGGGAGTCAGGCCCTTGGCGCGGGCCATGGTGATGTAGTCGCTGCCCATCACCGCGATCATGTTGTTGCGCATGCCCAGCACCCAGCCGCCGATCGTCGCCAGCACAATGGTCAGGGCGGGCAGCACGGCGTGGTAGGCCGCGTCGGCGATGAAGGCGAGGTTGAAGGCGGGCTCGATGTCGTAGCTGTAGGCGTGGCGCAGGGGGAACCAGCCGAGCTGAAAGCCAAGCGCGTAGAGGGCCAGCATGGCCAGCCAAAAGTAGGGAAACGCGCCGATGAACGCGAACAGCGGTGGCAAGACCGAGTCGATCCACCCGGAGCGACGCCAGGCCGCAAGGACGCCCAGCAGCGAGCCCAACGCAAAGCTCAAAACGACCGCGACACCCGTCAGGGCCAGTGTCCAGACGAGCCCCGTGCCAATCACCTCGCTGACCGGCGCGGGGTAATAGGCAATCGAACGGCCGAGGTCGCCGGACAGCACATGCCGTACGTAGGAGCCGTATTGGGCCAGCAGGGAAGATTCGTTGAGCCCAAAGGACTCACGCAGAGCGTCTATGGCCTCGGGCTGCATCTGCCCCTGGAACCGTGCGAACATGGCCGAAGCAGGATCCCCTGGCATGAGCCTCGGGAGCAGGAAGTTGAGCGTGATGGAGGCCAACGCCGCCAACAGGTAGAAACCGAGCCGTCGCAGGGCGTAGCCCATTATTTTTGCTCCTTTGGTCGCAGCTCGACCAGCACCAAGAGCGATTCTTCTGCGGCATTGGGTGTAAGCTTGGCGTAGGGATTTTGGGCGCTGGGAAAGCCCTCGAACCCCCGCGTGCTGTAGGCTCCCCACATGGGGCTTGGAAACAGCGGAATGGCAGGAGCCAGGTCGGCAAAGCGCGTTTCGACCTCGGCCATCAGGCGATGCTGTTCGGCGCTGTCGGTGGTGCGCTCGAAGGCCAGCAGAAGCTCGTCGGTGCGCGGGTCGCCGAACCGGTGCCAGTTGGCAGGCGCAAGCTCTCCAAGCGGCACCAGCGTTTGGGTGGACATCATCCAACGGTAGAAGCGGTAAGGAGTGGAGCCTTCTCCCGACCATGAAATGGCGAGGTCGAAGTCACCCCGCTGCAGGTGGTCCATCCAGGCCCCCATCTCGTAGAGTCGAAGCTTGGAGCTGACGCCAACCTCTTTGAAGCCGCGGGCGATGACCTGAGCGCCGCGCACCCAGTCGGACCAGCCCGAAACCACCTGGATATCGAGGCGCAGCGGTTCGCCCGTCGCCGTCTGGCGCATACCATCCGGACCGCGCGCGAATCCGGCGTCGTCGAGCAAGGCGTTGGCCTTGTCAAGGTCGAAGGTCATCCAGTCACGCGTCGCGGCGGCGGGGTCGCGCCAGGAGGCAAAGGCGTCGCTGAGCCCGGTGGCGTCGGCAGGGCGTGTGTACCCATACATGGCAACCTCCACGACCTTGGAGCGGTCGATGGCCATGCTCAACGCCTTGCGCACGCGGACATCGTTGAAAGGCGCGCGCGCCGTGTTGGGGTAAAGAAAGACGGTGCTGCCGAGCAGTGGAAACCAGTAGTGATTGGTCTCGGGATTGCGCTCGACGAACGTGCGGTCGATGGCGGGCACGAAGTTACCTGCCCAGTCCACGGCCCCCTCGATGAGCCCGAGGTTTGCTTGGTCGTTGCTTGGGAAGGCCAAGAAGCGCAGGCCGTCCACGGCGGGCTTGCCTGCCTGCCAGTAGTGCGGGTTTCGCCCAAGCTCGTAGACCTGGTTGCGGAAGACGCGCACCTCGGTGAACGGCCCCGTG
>CAYLJT010000730.1:0-4466 GCA_964383995.1 uncultured Polyangiaceae bacterium | reverse complement strand
CGCGGTGGTTGCCCTGGTGTCCATGCCGCTCTTCTTTCTTCAGGCGCGGACCATGTTGGGAGATGGCCTGACCATCGCCGCGGTCACGGTGGCTTTCTCTGGACTCTTCGGTCTGTTGCTCGACGACGGCGCGGGCCTCCATGCGCGCTGGGCGCCCTGGGTCAAGGTCGGCTGGTTCGCCATGGCTTTGTTGGGCCTCGCCGCGGGCTACCTCGCGAGGGGCCTCCTGGTAGGCGTCGCCCTCCCTACCATCGGTGCTGGCACGGGGCTCTTCGCCCTGCGTTACGGTGCCCGACGCAAGCTACCTTTCAGCTCGCTGCTTTCCGGTCTGACCATGCTCATCTTCGGCCTGGGCGCGTTGTGTTACGGTGTCTGGCTGTTGAAGGGCCTGGCGCCGGGCGCCGATCTGGCCCGCTCGGTCGGCTTTGCCAAGGTCGCCAAGGTCACCACCGAGAGCACCTTCGAGATGCCGCTGCGCGATCTGGGGCACGCGCTCTTCCCATGGAGCGCCCTCTTACCCTTGATTGTAGCCCGCGTGTTCGGAGCCGATGACGAGCCTTCCAAGGCGAAGGACTTCGCCGTGGTGCTTCTTGCCTCCGGGGTCGTTGCCTACGCGATCATGGCCTATCTGGGGCCCTATTCGGGGCCCTTGCCGTTCCCCGCCCCCGCGTTGTTGGCGGCCCTCTTGGCCCTGTCCTTGGGTGCCTTCGAGGCCGAGAAGCAGCCGTCGAGGATGGTGTTTTTCGCGAGCCTGTTGCTCGGCGGCGTGTTGCTGTCTGACCTGGTCCGCTTTCCGGAGACGGCCATGGCGGCGTTCTCCGTCGACAAGCCCGTCTTTCCGAAGAGCTTCGAAGGGCCGTCGAGCCTGTTCGTCGCCGCGCTGTTTGCCCTCTTCGTGGTGGGGATCATGGCCTTCGTCGACGCACCCTTGGCAGGGAAGGAGCGGAGCCCCCAGCAGCTCGCGCTGCAACGCGGACACGACCTGCGGGCGGCCTACGACACGGTCGCGGATGCCTGGGGAGGCAACCTGCTGTTTTCCTTCATCGTGGTCGAGGCGGCGCTGGTGGGCCTCGGCGCCATGGTTTTCTTCGGCAAGCGCTTGCGCTGGGCCGCGGTGGACAAGCTCTCCAACGACTTCGCCGATGTGAGCGTGAACCTGTGGTGGATGGTGCCGCTCATCGTCGTGCTGGTGCTACCCTTGACGCTCCTGGCTCGCGATCTGGTGTCGCTCACGGCAAGCCGCCTACCTTCCCGAGCGTCGTTCCTGATGTTCGCGCTAGCGAGCACGGGCGCCGTCTCCAGCTTCGCGTATTACCCCGGTCTGGCCGAGCAGCTCTCACCGAAAGAGGTCTTCGAGACCTACGCCAACGAGGGACCTGGCAAGCCCCTGGGCCTCTTGGGAGTAAGGAGCCGGGTCGGCGCCTATTACAACGCCGGCGACGTGGACACCCTGAAAGACGCGCCCGCCGCCCTGGCTTACCTGTTGAATGAGCCGATGGAGCGCCGATTTTTGGTGTTGAAGGCCGACGAGCTAGCGCGCCTGAGCTCGCTCTACAGGAAGGCCAAGGGCGAGAACCTTCCCATTCTGGACGCCCGTTCGAGCGAAATCTTGCTGGCCTCGAACGAGCTTGGCGGCAAGAAGAACCAGAGCTTTTTGGACGCGGTTGTGCTCAAAGAGCCACCCCCCATCGACGTGCCCATCGACGGCTCGTTCAACGACGAGCTAGACACGCTAGGCTGGGACATTCGGGACGAGAACGGCGGCAAGGTCAGCACCCTGCGCTCCGGTACGCCGTACACGATTCACCTGTACTACCGGGTGAACGCGCCCATGAAAGAGACCTGGAAGAGCTTCATCCACGTGGACGGCTACGGTCGCCGCCACAACGGTGATCATACGGTGTTGGATGGCAAGTACCCTATGACGCTGTGGCTACCGGGAGACATCATCGTGGACAGCTACGAGCTGGTGCTGGAGCCGAACTTCAGCCAGGGCGACTACACGTTGTTCTACGGGTTCTTTCAGGGCGACCGGCGCTACGAGGTGACCCGCGGACCGACGCAGGAGAACCGGATTATTGGGGGGATTTTGCGCGTGCGTTGAGGGGAGGGTTGCTTGTTGGACGCGATCGAATCTTCAAGCGCGCGTGCGCCCTGTTGAAGGCCTGATGCGCCGCCGCCACCGGTGGCCTGGTGGGGTGGATGTGGTTGAAAATCCACCACGACGTGGTTGATTTTTAGCCACGAAATGGCCTAAGCTTTTGGCCGTGCTGCACCGCCACATCGCCGAACTCGTGGTTGACGCGCTAAAAGACAGCCCCGTTGTGCTGCTCAATGGGGCCAGGCAGACGGGCAAAAGCACCTTGGCCCAGGCGCTCATCGGCCGAGAGCACCCGGCGCGCTATCTCACCCTCGACGACCCCACCCTCTTTGCTGCCGCGAGCAGCGATCCTGCGGGGTTCTTGGCAAACCTGGGCGGCCCCGTGGTCATCGACGAGGTTCAGCGGGTACCCGAGCTGTTCCGCGCCATCAAGGCGGAGGTCGACCGGAACCGCGCCCCCGGGCGTTTCCTGCTCACAGGTTCGGCGGACGTGCTCCTCCTGCCGCGCATGTCCGAGTCGTTGGCCGGACGCATGGACGTCAATACGCTGTGGCCCCTTTCCCAGGGTGAGATAGGCGGGCATCGGGAGGGCTTCATCGACGCCGTGTTTTCCTCCAAGCTAAAGGCTCACGTCGTTGGCGGGGCCGATCGGGCAGAACTTGTTGGGCGGGTCGTTCGTGGCGGCTTTCCTGAGCCCTTGAGCCGCGCTTCGGCGGCGCGACGCTCGGCCTGGTACACATCTTACCTTGCCACGGTGCTCTCCCGCGACGCCCGCGACATCGCCAACATCGAGGGGCTGACTGCACTGCCCCGCTTGCTGTCGCTGCTCGCTGCGCGCACGGGCTCGCTCCTCAATGCTTCGAGCTTGTCCCGCGACAGTGGGCTGCCTCAGTCCACCTTGAAACGCTACCTGGCGCTGCTCGAAACTCTGTTCTTTGTCCAGCTTGTTCCCGCCTGGAGCAGCAACCTGGGGAAACGCCTGGTTCGTTCGCCCAAGATACACCTCATCGACAGCGGTCTCGGAGCCCACCTGTCTGGGTTCGACGAGGCTCGGCTCAACGCTGAGGGCGAGCTTCTGGGTCCGCTCTTGGAAAACTTCGTGGTGATGGAGCTTCGAAAGCAGCAGACCTGGAGCACGGTGCGCACCTCGCTGCTGCACTTTCGCTCCCACGGGGGTGACGAAGTCGACGTGGTGCTGGAGGATGCAAGTGGGCGCGCTGTCGGCATCGAAGTCAAGGCCACGGCCTCGGTCGGAGCGCAACACTTCAAGGGGCTTCATGCCTTCGCAGAGGCAGCTGGCAAGCGGTTTCTGCGGGGAGTCGTGCTTCACACCGGACGCGAGTCGGCGGCCTTTGGTAGCAACATGCTGGCTCTACCGATGAATGCCCTGTGGAGCCTATCATGACGGCGGACGACCCAGCTTGCTACGCGGGCCCTCACCGCTGAGGCCGCCAAGAAGGTGCGCGAGCGGGGGCTCGTCTTGTGGATTGATTCGGAGTCCAGCTACACCACTTTGCGCACGGTTTGTCCCAGCCCGGCTCGGGCTTTTCTTACCCCGTGGTGGCCCTGCGCGGCAGCTATCTCCTGGCGAAGAATGGCGCTCTGTTCATCTATCCCACACCAAAAATGCAAAAATGAATGCAATTCGAGCTGGGACGACCTCCGTGGAGGAGCTCTTCGTGGGCCCCGCACGGGGGTGGATGCGGCGACCTTACGCGGTGAGCTTGTCTCCATCGACCATGCCACGCACGAGACGCGCGCTCGTCAGCGGCGAGGTCGATCCGACGGCTCCAATCGTCCAGCGCGGCTACCTGTACTGAGCCGCGCTCCGCGGCGCTCAACGCGTGCCTGAAGGTGGCGGTTCGCAGACGGAGGTCGCTCCTACGCCGACCGATCGTCAGTCGCCCCGCGCCATGTCCGAGACACGACCCCTCTCCCGCACCACGCGTTCGAAGTCTTGCCAAAGCGCGCTGTCCAGCGCGGCCACCCACGCGCGTGAACTCGCGTCTTTCAACACCTCCGCGTGGACGGCTTCCAGATCATTGTCCGCAATGGACGCGGGGTCGTCGACGGTGACCAACATCAGGCATAGAAGCTCGGTCGCTGCCGGGAGGTAGAAGTCTGCCGGACGACTCCTCGCGAGCTTTGCGGCCGCGTCACGCCGACCTGCTTTGAGTAGGGTCGCGAGCTCCACGCGGAGTCGCGCCAGGGCTATGCGCGTGGGGCCGGACAGCTCCGCGTCCATGTGCTTAAGGTCGGCTTGGGCCTCGGCGCTGTGGCCGCGGGCCGCTTCGAGAAAGGCGCGCATGCCGTACGCGGTGGAGAGCCGAGCGTCGGTCCCGGTCATCGCCGCCGCGCGACGCAT
>CAYLJT010000729.1:0-4471 GCA_964383995.1 uncultured Polyangiaceae bacterium | reverse complement strand
GAGGCCGCCGGTGTCGACCTGGCTCACCTCGTCGGGGCGAATCTTGGCGATGCCGAAGTCGAGCACCTTGACGATGCAGGGCTCGCCTTCGCGCTTCGTGAGAAAGAGGTTTCCGGGCTTGATGTCGCGGTGAACGACGCGGGCCTCGTGGGCGCGCATGAGTCCGAGACAAGCTTGCGCCGTGATGCGCAACGCGAGCTGTGGGGGCAGCGGGCCGAGCCGCTCGAACAGCGAGGAGAGGTCCTCGCCGTCGAGGTACTCCATGACCATGAACGGCATGCCCGTCGCGGTGTCGGTGCCGGTGTCGAGCACCTGCACGATGTGCTGCGCCTCGATGGCCCCCGCGGCGCGTGCCTCGCGGTAGAAGCGCGAGACGAGGTTTTCGTTCTTCGCGAACTCGCTCGTGAGCACCTTGACCGCGACGCGCCGACCTGTGCCGGTGTGGCGCGCTTCGTAGACGGTGCCCATGCCACCGCTGCCGATTTCGGAGATGACCTTGTAGCGTTCAGCGAGCGTTTCGCCGATCACGCGGACTCCAGTCGGTGGGCGACGGCTTGGTCAGGGCGCGGTGCAAAAGACGGCGTCACGGACCGAGAGAATTATCAGAACGCAGCCCGCGACGAAACCAACGAGAAGCCCTTAACCCCTGCGAATTTCCATCTTTCGTGGCGCGGCGCCGGAGCGCACGATCATCTCGTAGGCCTCTTTTTCGAGCAGAGGATGGACCCCGCGCGGCGGGACACCGCCGGGGTTCTTCTTCTTCGTCACGAAGCCCATGAGATATTGCACGTTCACCGCCTGGAGCTTGCGTAACGTCGCCTTCATTTGCTTGGTGTCGTTGGCCCAGGCAAACGCGAAGGCCCGGGCGCGGAGCATTTGTGGCTTGAGCTCTTCGTAGACGGCGTCGTCGGGGTCGAACGTGCTCAAAAGCTCGACGGCCTTTTTGGCCTGACCCGAGCGCGCCCATGCCTCGCCCACGATGGCCGCCAACATGGCGCGCGTCTTCGGCTCCTTGTGCTGCGACATCGTGACGCCGTCGGCGAGCGCGCGGGCGTCGTCGGTCTCGCCGAACATCAAGTGAATCAGCGCTCGCTGCGCGCGCGCTTCATCCGCCATCGGCGCCATCACTTTGTCGAGCTTGATGGTCTCCAACGTGCGCAACGCCGCCCGCGGGTCCTCCTGCATTTGGAGCTGGGCCTTCGCGAAGATGGCCGCGGTGTCGTCCTTTTTGAAGCTCGTTTCGAGCTCGGCGATGGCCTCTTTGCGGGCCTCTTTGCTGTCGGCCTTTTGGACGATCTGCGCAACTTTGCGAGACCGCTGCGCGAACATCAAAACCCACACGAGGATGCCCGCGACGGCCAGCGTCAACACGCCGACGACGACGATCGGGATCCATCCCCCAATCGCGAAGGCGACGATCCAGCCGACGACCACCGGGATGCCCACGCGAACACCGAGGGACTTGAGGTTCAACGCCGACAGCGGGTCCTGGGGCATGGACTTCGCACGGGCTTTGGCCAGCACTTCTTCTTTCGAAGGCTGCTCTTGCGCGGTTTTTTTCGAAGAACGGGGGGGAGCCATCGGGGTCGCGCTCATAGCACGATGGGCCGCAGCGTGCGTTAGTCGCCGCCTTCTGGAGGCTCGACCGGTGTCTCGGCCGGGCTCGCCGCAGAGGGTGTGCGGAGCGACGGTGCGGGGATCGAGCGCGTGCCCGGGACCACGGAGGCCAAGGGATCGGGCAGACCGAGCGTGGACTCGCGGAAGTGCAAGAAGATGGTTTGCACGACGGACAGGCAGGGCACCGCAAAGAGGGCCCCGGTGATTTGATAGAAGTGCTCCCCCACGAGCAGCGCAAAGACCACGAGGACCGGGTGAATTTTGGCCGAATCACCGATGATCTTGGGGTTTAGGAAATTCGCTTCGACTTGGTGGATCCCAACGATCCAAACCAGCACACCGAACGCCGTGCCTGGGGATTGCGTGAGGCCTATTGCCACCGCGGGGATGCTGCTGAGGATCGAGCCGAAGATGGGGATGATGCTCATCACGGCCGCGACGACGCTCAAAATGGGCCAGTATTTCAGGTCGAAAATCCAAAAACCAATGGCAGAGAGTACGCCGTTGACGAGGCAAATCAGGAGCTGACCGCGCACCACGCCGGCGAGCCCGCGGTCGAGCCGGCGCATGAACTTGTCGAAGGCGCTGCGCGAGGGCGGCGCCCAAAGCTCGCGAAAGAAGCCGACGACGCGCTCGCGCGTGAGCATGAGGTAGCCGCCGAGCATCAACGTCATGAAGAGGTTGAAGATGCCGCGCGAGACACTGCGCACGATCTCCTGGCCCACCTTCAAGAGCTCGAGCGAATTTTCGCGCACGTAGCCCTCGGCACGCACCAAGCCCTCCGCCACCATGGCCGTCGTCGATACGCCGTGCCGTTCTTCGATGGCGACGATCTTCCAGACCCCTTCGCGGGTTTGACGAAACTCGACCGACTCGTCGACGACCACGTCGAAGGAGCCATCCGCGCGCTTTTTGAGCTGGATCGCGGGGGGTGGCTCGGGAGGCGCGGGGGCGCCGATTTCGGTTGGAACGGGGGGCGGCGAGGCCTCTTCTTCGGGGTTGCCCAGCCACTCTTCGAGGGTGTCGTCGAGGAGCGGCAACCACTCGGCCTGCACGCGCGCGTTGAGCTTCGGAAGCTCGTCGCCCAGGGCGCGGCCTTCGGCCACGAGCCTCGGCACCATCAGCGAGAACGAGCCCACGACGCCCCCCACGGTGATGGCGTAGACGAGCAGAATCGCCACCCACCGCGGCACCTTGATGCGCTCGAAAAACGCCACCGCGGGCGTCAGCACGTAGGCCACCACGATCGCGAAAATGAACGGCAAAAGCACCGCTTGCGAGGCGATGAGCAGGAGCCCCGCGAGGACGGCGCTCACCGCGAGGAACACCGTGCGCCGGTAGTACCCAGGGGAGGCGGGAGAGCTCACCGAGCTTGCTCGAGGTCCGTGAAGGAGCGCCGGAGGTAGTCGCGCGTGTCGGCGATGGCCTGGGGCATCACCCGCGTGTCGGCCAGCACGGGCATGAAGTTGGTGTCCCCGGACCAGCGCGGAACGATGTGCACATGCAGGTGATCTTTGATGCTGCCGCCCGCCACCACGCCGAGGTTGAGGCCCACGTTGAGCCCCTCGGCGCGCACCGCGTTTTTCAGGCGAACGGTCGACTCGCGCACGAGCGCGAACAGGGCCTCGTGCTCTTCTTCGCTGAGCTTCTCCAAGCCATCAACATGGCTGTGCGGGATCACGAGCAGGTGCCCCGAGGCGAAGGGATAGCGGTTCAGCATCACGCTCGCGTGACGCGTGACGCACACGACGAGGCGCTCGTCGCGCTCGTCGCTCGACGCCGAAGCGACGTTACAGAAGATGCACGGGCCCGCGTTCTTCGGAGACAGGACGTACTCCATGCGCCAGGGCGCCCAGAGCGGCGGATTCATCGTTGGCGAAGGTAGTCGATCGGCTTCGAAACGGGACGTGAATCGCGCATCAAAATCGCCACGAGAAGGTGGGTATGGGGCCGCTCACAAGGGCCGCGCCCGTGGACATCGGGGGCGTCGACGAGCCGTTGTCCGAGTCTCGGACCGCGAGATGCACGAGCAAAGCGATGCCCACGCCGGTGGCGGTGCCCGCCACATCCCACGTCAGGTCTTTCCACGAGGGCGTGCCGTAGCCCGCTGCATCCATGGCCTCTTTGCCGATGCCCGCGGTGAGCGCGAGGCCTGCGCCCAAGGCCGCGGGCGCGGCGTAGCCATCGAAGAGGGTGGTGCCGATGCCGTAGCCCCCTGCGGCGATGGCGCCGCTGACCGTAAAATGCAGCACTTTGTCGCGACCGAACCAGGGGTCGGGGTCGGGCGGGTCGGCCCAGCACGGCGAAGCCAGCGTGAAACCCACGAGCCATGCCGCCGAAGCCGGGCCAATGCGCATGACCGAGCGGCTACCACAAAAGCGAACAGGGCGCCCCGAGGGACGCCCTGCTGCTTGCTCAAGGAGCGCGGTCGATCACTTCAGATCGAGCTTGCCGCCGAGCTTTTCTTTGATGAGGTCGCCGAGGGTGCCCGGCGAAGGACGGTCGTCTTCGACGTGTGCAGCGCTCTTCTTGCGTTGCGGAGCCGCGGGCCGTTCGGCGCCCACGTTGCGCATCGTGAGGAAGAGGCGGCGCTCGACGGTGTCGACGCTGGTGACTTCGCAACGAATGGTGTCTTCGGGCTTGACCTTCTCGGTCTCCGTTTCCACCACGTCTTGCGTCGCGATGAAGCCCTCGACGCCCTCGCGCAGCTTGACGAAAATGCCGTAGTCCACCGTGCTTATCACCACGGCATCGTCGAAGACGCGGCCCATGGGGAACTCGGTGAGCATCGACGGCCAGGGGTCGTCCCAGAGCTGCTTGATGCCGAGGGAGACCTTCTTCTCGTCGTGGTTGA
>CAYLJT010000728.1:0-4487 GCA_964383995.1 uncultured Polyangiaceae bacterium | reverse complement strand
TGTGCGCTTGGTGCGCGGTGTATTGGAGGTCGAGCGCTTCAATCGCACGACCACCACCTGGACCGTCAAGAGCGCGACGCGCAAGGATGGATTTACGCTGCTGGTTCGCCACGGTCGTGCGGGTTACGGCTACTCCCTGAAGGACCGTCCGGAGGGCACCGAGGATCTCCCCGACGCGTACCTCATCCCGATCCGCGTCGCGTCCGGGAGCCGGGAGGCTACGCTCGACGTCGTGGAGCAGACACCGTCGCGCACCTCGCTGAGCATTTGGGACGGGACGGCCGTCAAGTTGCTCGAGACGATCGTGGCGACGAACGACGTGACGCCGGAGGTCAAGGAGCGCCTACTGCCGATCGTCAAGGCGCGGCAAGAGCTGGCGCGGATCGACGAACAGATCGACGGTCTTACCCGCCAACGGAGCGAGCTCGATCAACGGGCACAAGAGACTCGGCAGAACTTGGAGTCGCTCAAGAAGGACCCGCAGGCAGGCGCCCTGCGCGCGCGGCTCGGTGCGCGTCTGGAGCAATTTACCCAGGATGGAGACAAGCTCGGCCGGCAGCTCGTGGAGCTGCAGAGCAAGCGCATGGAGACCAAGATCGCTTTGCAAGATTTGATTCAGGATCTGGACTTGTCGACCCAGGCGCCGAAGCCACCGACTCCGCCGGCGGGCGCAAAAAAGCCTTGAAAATAGCGCGATCCGTTGTCCCTCGCGGGCGGCGGCGGCAGTGTATTAGGGCGTCGAGCGCGTGACAAAAACGAGCGCGTCGGTCCCCGTGACGCGCAGCCCCTCGGCGGCCGCGGGGACCACGCCGCTCTCGCCGCGGCGCAGGGTAAGCGCGCCCGTCTTACCTTCCATCTGCACCGTTCCGCCAACGCACGTCACCGCCAACATGGTGTCCGCGGCCTCCACGTCGAGCGACCCCGTACCTTGCCATTGCTCGACCACGAACCAGGGCCAACGGATGGACTCCACCCGTGTCATGGAGCCCTGTTGGAGCGTCTTGGGCTCGGGCCGGCAAAGGGCGACAAAGGCGTCCCCCCGCGGGAGCGACCAGCTTGTCACCGCGAGCGACCTCTCCACATGCAAGGCCCGCGGCTCCCCCGCCGGATCGGGCTGCCCAGCCGCATCGTAGCGGCGATTCCAGTCCCAAAAACGGTAGGTCAGGCCACGCTTTCCAGGCGCGACGAACTGGGGCTCGACCAAGGAAACGCCGGCTCCGATGGCGTGGGGCGTGCCTGCCGCGATCACGAACGCGTCGCCCCGCTGCACGGGCACGAAGCTCATCAGTGCATCCATCGCGCCTCCTTCGGCGAGGCAGCTCGCCACGTCTTCCCTGGTGACCCCTTCGCGAAAGCCGAGGTAAAGCCCCGCGCCTGGATCCGCGTCGAGGACGATCCAAGCTTCGGGCTTTCCACTCTCGTCGGGGCCCAGGGCAGGATCGCCGTCTTCCGGATGCACCTGCACGGACAGGTGGTCGGCGGCGTCGAGGAGCTTGACGAGGAGCGGTGTTTGCCCGCCAAAACGCCGCGCGACGGCCTCTCCGAGCCAACCTACCGGGTCCTCCGCGAGGAGGTCGGTCAAGCTCGTTTGGCTTCCAGAAGCGAAGCTTGGGAAGCTCGGCTCCACCGAGATCTCCCACGACTCACCCACGATGGCGTCGCCGGGAGGCAGGTCGAGCCCGGCCTTGTACACGCCGCGGATGCGTTTTCCGCCCCACGGGGTCCGCACCATCGGGGTGAAGTTGTCGGCCTTGAGGCGTGTCGGGCGGGGATGGGTAGGCATGCGTGCTCGGGCAAGGGGCGCGTTGGGCGCGGCGCGAAGCTTAGCGAAGTTCGGGGCCTCTTCGCAAGGTAGTCTGGCGAGATGGCGTGGCAAGCCGCACGACGCCGGCCCGCTATTTCAAGGCCACACGAGGTCGTAGCGTAGAAAGAGCTCGTCGCCCACCTGCTCCACGGAACCGAGGGTCGCCTGGCGCACCAGGTCGACGGGGAGCCCCGCGCCGTCGACGGCGGTGGGCGCTCCGTCGCCACCGAGCACCCGCGGGCACAGTGTCAGATATACCTGATCTACGGCGCGAGCTGCGAAAAACTCGGCGTTTAGCGCGCCTCCACCCTCGCTGAGGACGGTGGTTACGGCCCTTTGCGAGGCGAGCCATTGCAACAGATCGCTCACCTCCACAGAGGTGTCGCCGAGTGCGACCCACGTGGCCGCGGCAGTCAGCCCTTGCTTGGCAGACTCGGGCATGGAGCGGGGGTGGACAACGATGGTCTCACCGCCCAGGCGTGGGTCGAACACCTTCTGCCGTGGGGAGAGCCCAGTTCCACCTCGGGTCAAGACGACCCGCAACGGATCCTGCCTGCCTTGGGCCTTTCGCGCGGCGCGGGCCTCGGGCAGAAGCGCGAGGTCCGGATCATCCACCCGTAGATTGCCGGCGCCGATGACGATGGCGTCGACGGCGTCGCGCAGACCTCGCATGCGCAGGTGATCCTCGGGGTAGGGCGACATCGCGAAGAAGCCTCGCCGACGGGAAGGGGCGGGGGCGATCTTGCCATCGAGGCTCATGGCGTAGTTCATCATGACGCGCGGACGGGAGCTGACCATCGGAGCCTCGTAGCACATCGGGGGCTCGCGCGGGCGAGGGAGGGTGCGCCGATTCGCGGGCCGTGGTAGCGTCCGCGCTCCGGTGCTCCTTTGACGCTTTGGCCCTCGTCTGCCACGCCTGACGCCCGCCGTCTGCTCCTCACGCGGGCGCTGCGAGGCTTCGCCGACGGCGCCGTGAGCGTGCTCTTGGCCGGGCACCTGACGGCCCTCGGGCTCACGCCGCTGGAGGTCGGCGTGATCCTTACCGGCACGTTGTTCGGGTCGGCGGCGTTGACGCTCTTCGTGGGACTGCGCGGGCACCGGGTGACGCGCAGGTCGTTGCTCGTGCTCGCCACCGCCCTGATGGGCGCGACGGGCCTGGGGTTCGCCGCCGCGACCGGGTTCTGGCCGCTTCTTTTGATCGCCGTCGTGGGCACGCTCAACCCGTCGGCGGGGGACGTGAGCGTTTTTCTACCCATCGAGCAGTCCATTGTCTCGGACAGCGTGGCACCGGTGGAGCGCACCAACCTGTTCGCATTGTACAACCTCTCCGGTGCCTTGGCAGGCGCACTGGGTGCCCTCTCCGCTGCCCTACCTCCCCTCCTGACACGCCACTTCGACCTGGACATGGTCTCGGTGGTGCGCGCGACCTTCGTCGGCTACGCGCTCGTCGCGCTGCTCGCCGCGGTCGTGTACAGCGGGCTGTCGTCTGCCATCGAACGTCCGCCCTTGCCCCCGGGCACGGCTCCGCTTGCGCGCTCTCGCAAGGTGGTCGTGCGTCTTGCCATCCTATTCAGCATCGACTCCGCGGGCGGCGGCCTGGTGGTTCAGTCTCTCCTCGTGCTGTGGCTGTACCAACGGTTTGGTTTGTCGGTGGAGACCGCGGCCCAGGTGTTCTTTGCCGCGGGGCTCCTGAGCGGCGCTTCGCAGCTCGTCTCGGCGCGTCTGGCCGGGCGCTTCGGCCTGATTCCTACCATGGTGTTCACCCACCTCCCCGCCAACTTGTTCTTGATGTTGGCGGCGTTCATGCCGACGGCCGGGTGGGCCATCACCTTCCTCTTGCTCCGTATGGCCCTCTCGCAAATGGACGTCCCGGCGCGGCAGGCCTACGTGATGTCCGTCGTCCCGCCGGAGGAGCGGGCAGCGGCGGCGAGCGTGACCAACGTCCCGCGGAGCCTGGCCGCCGCGCTCACCCCGGTCGCCGCGGGCGCGCTGCTCGCGGTCAGCGACTTCGGCTGGCCGCTGCTCATTGCGGGCGGAATGAAGGCCGCCTACGACCTCCTCTTGCTGTTCCAGTTTCGCTCGGTCAAGGCCGAGTCGTAGGGTTGGTCGAACGGGCCTTCGGGCGGGGAGACGGTTCGATGGCAGCCTCCGTGACGCGCTCGCGGAGCCATGTCAGGAACGGGTCGCTCGTCGTGCGCTCATGCCAGAACATCCCGAGGGCGAAGGGGGCGAGCGTGACGGGCGGCTTGAAGCGATCGAGGGGCATCATGGCGCACATGCGGCGTGCCTCGCGCGCGGCGCCGGTGAGCACCATATCGCTCTCGGAGACGGCGATGGCCGCCGCCGTAAAGGTCGGAACCACCAGGGCAACCCGGCGGGTCAGACCGAGGGCATCCAGCGCCTTGTCCACCGCGCCGCCCGGGCGTCCGGGGGATGAGATGAGCACATGCGGCAGGGCAGCGAAGGCCGCTGGAGTCAGGCGACCTGTCAACGCGGGATGACCGCGACGCACCACGCTTTCGAAGGGCTCCTCGGCGATCAGCTTGCTGTGCAGGCCGCTGATGCTTCGGTGCAGGGCGAACACCAGATCCACATCGCCCATGGCAAGGTCTTTCAAGGCGCGCGGCTCGAAGGGGCCGAACGCGACGTCGACCTCCGGAGCCTGGACACGCAGGGTCGCGAG
>CAYLJT010000727.1:0-4492 GCA_964383995.1 uncultured Polyangiaceae bacterium | reverse complement strand
GCCGCCGACACGAGCCAGCGCCAACCGATCACCACCTCGGCCACCGCAAACAGGATGCGATTGCCCTGCAGACCGATGTGGTACGGGCTCTCCCCCACCTTGCCCATCATGGCGCCGAGGATCCCTTTGATGTCGCCGAGCGCGCGCGCGAGGGCCTTTCGCTCCTCGACGAGGCCCTCACCGCCGAGCTCCTCCGTGATGGCCGCCTCGATTTGCCCGAGCAAACCCATCAACGTCGCGCCGCCGTCTTTCGCGATTTTTCGGAAGAACAGATCGAGCGCTTGGATGTGCGTCGTACCCTCGTAGAGCGAGTCGATCTTTTGATCGCGGACGTATTGCTCGATGGGGTAGTCCTCGACGTAGCCCGAGCCGCCGAAGGTTTGCAGCGACAAAGCCAGCTGTTCGTAGGCCTTTTCGGAGCAGTAGCCTTTGACGAGCGGCAGCAACATGTCGTTGAGCGCGTCGAGGGGGCGAGCCTTGGGGCTCATGTGCCCGCCCGCGATCTCGACCTGATCTTGGATCCACGCGGTGTAGAGGCAGAGAGCGCGCATGCCTTCGGCGTAGGCCTTTTGGGACATCAACATGCGGCGCACATCGGGGTGCTTGAGGATCGCGACACGGGGCGAGGTCTTGTCCCCCGCGCGCGCCAAATCGGGCCCTTGAATGCGGTCTTTGGCGTACTCGCGAGCATTGCCGTAGGCGGTGGAGAGCGTCGCAACGCTCTTGAGACCCACCGCCATGCGGGCTTGCTCGATGACGTGAAACATCTGGCGGATGCCGTCGTGCACGTCGCCGAGCAGCAAGCCGCGCGCAGGCTTGTTGTCACCGAACGAAATTTCGCAGGTGGCCGAGCCCTTGATGCCCATCTTCTTTTCGACCTTGGTCACCACCGCGCCGTTGCGCTCGCCCAAGCTGCCATCCTCGTTGACCCAGAATTTGGGCACCAAAAACAGGCTCAAGCCCTTGGTTCCAGCGGACGCGCCCTCGGGCCTGGCGAGGACCATGTGCACGATGTTGTCGACACCATCGAAGTCGCCGTTGGTGATGAAACGTTTCGTGCCGCTGACCTCCCAGAGATCGCCCTCGATGTGCTGCGCGCGGGCTCGCCCGGCGCCGACGTCGCTGCCCGCGTCGGGCTCCGTAAGCACCATCGACGCGCCCCAGCGCTTGTCGATGAGCCCCGGCAAAAAACGCTTCTTTTGTGACGCCGTGCCGAGCCTTTCGATGGTCTTCGCGGCGAAGGTGCCGAACAAGTAGAACGCGAGCGTCGCGTGGGCCCCGGCGACGAGCTCGAAGCCGCCCCAACCGACCGACGGAGGAGCGCCCATGCCGCCGATTTCCTCGGGCAAAAACAGGCGATGGCTCTCGGCGTCGTAATAGGTGTGGAAGGCTTGGCGAAGGCCCGGAGGCAGCGTGACGTTGCCCTCCGCGTCGAGCTTCAGGGCCACGCGATCGGACTCGACGAAGCTCTTTTGCAGCTCCGAAACGCAGAGCTTGTCGAGGGCCGCGAGGGCCTCGCGCGCAGACTCTTCGTCCATCGAGACGAAGGGGCCTTTGCCGAACGAGGTGCCGCCTACGTCGAGGACCTCGAAGAGCTGAAAGACGATGTCGCGGAGATTGCTCTTATAGTGCGTGGATTCGGTGTGCATGGAGGCTTCGGTCTTTGCCCGTTCAGCCCCCAGGAAGAAAGCCCCTTGTGCTCACCCGACGCGTTGACGACGCTGGGCCGGCAAGCGAGGATTCGACCACGATGCGAAGGATCTATGGCGCGCGCTACGCGGCCCTCGGGGCTGTTGCCGCTGCTCTCACCGCAATAACGCCGCGCGTTTCCGTCGCTGCGGCCCCCGACGCGGCGACGGTTCGCCTCGCCAGCGACGAGTTTGATGCAGGCGCGCGGGCCTACAAAGAAAAGGATTTCGCTACCGCAGCCTCGCATTTCGAGGCGGCCGACGCGGCGGTCCCGACGCCCAAAACGCTTCGTCTCGCGATGCGGGCGCGCGCCGAGGCGGGCCAAGCCTCTCGAGCGGCGACCCTCGCGGCTCAGGCCCTCGCGCGCTACCCCGCCGACGACGAGACGCGCAAGCTCGCGGAGGAGACCATCGCGGCAGCGAAATCGAAGGTGCACGAGGTCGAGGTGAGCTGCCTTTCGCCGTGCATTTTGGCGGTGGAAACCAGGGCCATCCCCGGCGAGGCAACAACGCGCTGGGTGGTCTACCTCGACCCTGGCAAGACCACGATCCGAGCGAGCTTCATCGGCGGCGCGACGGGCGGCGAGCAGCGTGTGGACGCGGTCGCCGGAGGTAAAAGCTCCGTACGTTTTGAGCCCCAAAAAACCGCGGTGACCTCGACGACCCCCGCCGAGAAACCTCAAAAACCCGAAAAACCCGCGGAAACGAAGCCTAGCGACGAAGCGGAGCCGGAGCCATCGCTCTCCACGTCGGGCTCGGGGCTACCACCGCTCGTGTTCTTCATCGGCGCGGGGCTCACGGTGGCCGCGGGCGGCGTGAGCGTGTGGAGCGGCATCGACACGCAGAACAACCCCGGGGTCGATGCGGTGCGCGAAGCGTGCGCGGGCAAGGGCGAAGACTGTCCCGAGTATCAAGACGGTATTTCCAGGCAAAATCGCACCAATACGTTGCTCATCGCCACGGCCGGTCTGGGCGTCGCGACCATCGTGATTGGCACGTTGTTCACCAACTGGGACGGCGACGAGAAGACGGACGCCAAGGGCTTCGTTGCGCCCACCGTCGCGGTCACGGACGACGGCGCCCAGCTCTTCGCGTCGGGTCGGTTCTAGGCACCATGGCCGTCTCCACCGTCAAGCTGCTCGATCCCAAGGCCCTCGATCGACGCCTCGATCGCTACGAGCTGATCGGCGAGATCGCGAGCGGTGGCATGGCCACCGTGTTCCTCGCGCGCATCTCGGGGGTCGGCGGTTTCCAGCGGTTTGTCGCGGTAAAACGCCTGCATCCGCACCTCTCCGGTGACCCCGAGTTCGTCGCCATGTTCCTCGATGAGGCGCGCCTCGCGGCAGGCATTCATCACCCGCACGTGGTGCCCATCATCGAGGTGGGCGTGAGCCAAGCCGGTTACTACCTCGTGATGGAGTACATCGAGGGCGCTACGCTCGCGCAGCTCATGACGCGTGCCGGGACGACGGGCGCGCGTTTGCCGCGACCCATCGTGGTGCGCATCGCCCTTGATATCCTCGCGGGGCTGCACGCCGCGCACGAGCTCAACGACGCCGAGGGTCAGCTCGTGGGGCTCGTTCACCGCGATGTCTCGCCGCAAAACCTGTTGGTCGGCGTCGACGGCTCGGCACGCATCACCGACTTCGGCGTGGCCCGCGCATCGGCTCGGCTGTCGACGACGCGGGCGGGCAAGCTCAAGGGCAAGCTCGCGTATATGTCCCCCGAGCAAACCGAAGGCGTGGTCCTCGATCGGCGCGCGGACGTGTTCGCGATGGGCATCATCCTGTGGGAGATCCTCACCGGAAAGCGGCTTTTCAAGGCCGATTCGGAGGCCGCGACGCTCGCGCGCATCCTCAATCGACCGATCCCCGCGGTGAGCAGCGTCGCCCCCGATATCCCGCACGCCTTCGACGAAGTGTGCGCCAAAGCCCTCGAACGCGCGCCCCTCGCGCGCTTTCAAACGGCCGCCGAAATGGCCGACGCCCTCGAACGCGCTGCACGACGCGCGGCTGCGGCGACGACGTACGACGGCGCCATCGCGGCGCCCAAAGACGTAGCCGTGTACGTGCAGGCGCTGATCGGTCAGGAGGTCAACGCGCAGCGCGAGAGCGTGCGCGCTTGGATCGCGCAGGCCGAGGCCGCGAGCCAGCAGCAGCAGACGACGAGTCAAATCACGATCCGTGTGGCCCTCGACGCGGCCCAGGGTCCTTCGAGCGACAGCGTCCCCACCCTGGAAAACATCGTCGGCGACGACTCCCTCGGCGACACGCTTGTCGCAGACAAAGCCAAGGCGTCCCTCGCCATGCCCAACACGGTGCCCGCAGCCACGCCGCGGGCCTATCCACCGCCTCCGCCGGCCCGACCGACCCAACGCGGGCTGTCCGATCCGCCGCCGCCATTCCACGCCGCGGAAGAGCCGATTCCCCCGTCGAAGATCATCCCGATCGGAGAAATCGCCGACCCCCCGAGCTACTCCGAGACATCGCAAAACGTCGAGCGAATCGCCTTGGATCCGGCGGACATGCGCGAGACCCAGCGCATGGCCGCGAGGGGCCACGAGCCCGATTCGGACGCGACGACAGGCCAATCCCCGCGCGTGTTCCCACGCACGCTTGCCTCTTCGAGCTACACCGAGCTCGGCGAGCTGGGCGTCGGCACCTACGGCATGCCGAGCACGCCTCCGCCCGCCGAATCGACCTCGAAAAAACGCTACGTCATCCTCTCTGCCATCGGCGGCGCCCTGCTCGGCGGTTACTTGATGTGGACCGTCCTGTGGCCCCTCGCCGTGGCGAAGCCCGAGG
>CAYLJT010000726.1:0-4492 GCA_964383995.1 uncultured Polyangiaceae bacterium | reverse complement strand
GACTCGATCTCGTCGTGCATGCCCGCAGCGCTCGAGGCCTCGCTGGCGAGGCGGCTCTTCGCCGCGCGCTCGGCGCCGAGCTCGCGCTCGCGCGCGGCGACCTTGTCCTCCAGACCGCGGACCTCGTCGCGGAGCTCTTCGACCTCGACCTGGAAAATCTCAAGATCGGCCAATTTGAGGCGCATCGCCTCGTTTTGTTCGCGCTCGACGGCGAGCTTGAGGTGCAGGGCGTCGGTCTGCTCGCGCTCGAGCGCCAGGGACTGCTCGGCTTCCTCCGCCGCGCTGCGCTCCGTCGCGAGGCGTCGATTCGCGGCGGCGAGCTCTTCCATCAAGCGCTCGACGTCTTCGTTCCCCGATTGCAGTTGCTCCGTTCGGCGCGTTACTTCGCGCAGGGCGGCGCGGGTGTCTTCGAGCTCGCGGGCCAGCTCTTCGGCGTGCGCCTCGGCGTCGCGCTGCAGGGGCTCGATCTCGTTGATGTGCTTTTGAAGGGCCTTGGATCGGGCCTCCACTTCGGCGACGCGGGCGAGCATCTTGCCGAACTCGTCGTCGTGGGAGGCGAGCTCTTCGTCTTTTTGCGAGATTCTGCTGCGAAGCTCACTGATCTCGGCCTGGGCGGCCGCGAGCCTGCGGGCTAGGGCCGTCGCGTCCCCATCACCGCGGCCCCGCCCGTCGCCAACCGCGGGCTCGGGCGTCGTCGCCCGGTTGGCGGCGCGCCTCGGCTTATCGTCGATTTCGGCGCGGTCATCACGTCCACGGGGGTCACTCACGGTAACGTCCTCCAACGTCTCATATTGCCTTAGGCAACTGCCCCCCGAACAGCGGTTTGTGCGGGCTAGCGCGTTTCGGCGAGGCCGCTTTGGAAGGACCGCGTTTTCCTGGGTCAGCCGGGCCGAACCGTGAAAATTGGAGCTTCCCAAGCACGAAATTCGCGGCGCGGATTTTTCGGTGCGGCGCAGACCGCGACGAGACTTTTTGACGGGCAGCACGAGCGCATCGATTCGAGTCCATCGATGCACTAAGGTCCGCTCGGACCGTGCGGCTTCTGCTCATTCACACCGGCGGCACACTGATGATGCGCGGCGGAGATCCCTCTCCCCTCGCGCCCGATGTCTACACCCGCGACATCATCGCGGAGGTGCCGGTTCTGCAGAAAATCGCGGAGATCGAGACGAAAATTCTCTGGAACCTCGATTCGAGCGACATCCAACCGCACCACTGGGTCGAGCTCGCCGAAGAGACGCACCGTGCCCTCGATCACTACGACGGGGTCATCATCATCCACGGCACCGACACCATGGCGTACACGGCCAGCGCCCTCGCGTTCCTGCTGCCGGGGCTCGACCGCTCGGTGATCTTGACCGGCTCGCAGACGCCCCTCTCCGATATCCGCTCGGACGCGCGCACGAACCTCGTGGACGCCTGTCACTTCGCTTCTCTGGGCATCCCCGAGGTGGCCATTGCTTTCGGCTCAAAGCTTTGGCGCGGTTGCCGCGCAACGAAGCTCGACGCGTGGGGCATGGACGCCTTTGGCTCGCCGGGGGCGCCCCCGCTCGCGGTGCTCGGGCTCGGGGTGCGGCTCGGGCCCCACATCTTGCCCTCGCGTCCGCGCGCCGATTTCGATCCGCGCATCGAGCCGCGCGTGCTCGCCGTGCGCACATTTCCAGGCCTCGAGCCCAAATTGCTGCTCGGAGCGCTGCGCATGGATGTGCGCGGCATCGTGATCGAAGCCTTCGGCGCGGGGAACGTGCCGCGCATCGAAAACTCGCTCATCCCCGTGATCGAGACGGCGCGAAGCTTCGATGTGCCGGTGGTGATCGTGAGCCAAACGCCGCGCGGCGCCGTGGATTTGTCGCGCTACGAAGGGGGCGTCGCGGCGGCGCGGGCAGGGGCGATCGGCGCCGGCGACATGACGCCGGAGGCGGCCCTCGCGAAGCTCATGGTGGTGCTCGGGCGCAGCGCGCCGAGCCAAAGCGAAGGCCGCGAGGGGCGCGTACAAAAAGCCCGCGACGCCTTCGCGGTGGCCATTGCGGGCGAGGTCGGCTGACCGCCCTTGCCCTTCCCCATTGGGCGCTCCAGCGGTATGGGTTCTTCATGTCGGACACGCCGCGGAAGCTGCCGTCGAAGAAGGACGTCGCCCTGTCGCTCCTCGAAGTTTCGAGCGTCTACGTGCACCTCGACCCGCGCAGGCCTGGGGTGTCGGTTCCGAAAAATTTTTTGAAGCAGCCCCAGCTCATCCTCCAAATGGGCCTCAACATGGTGATCCCGATCCCCGATTTGGTCGTGGACGACGAGGGCATCAGTTGCACGTTGAGCTTCAGCCGTGTGCCTTTTTGGTGCCGCATGCCTTGGCCCGCGATCTACGCGCTCGTCGCGGAAGACGGCCGCGGCGGCATGATCTGGCCCGACGATGTGCCCCCCGAGCTCTCCGTGCCCGGCGAGCGCGCCGACGACCCCCGCGCGCGCGCGCGGAAGCCGCGACCGAAGCCCGCCTTGCACGCGGTCTCCACGGAAGAAGCGGCGCCGAGCGCCCCTGCCGACAACGTGCGATCGCTTCGCCCCGCGCCCCAACCGCAACCCGCAGCGCGGCCCGAGCCCGCACGGGCCCCCGAGCCGCAGGCCGCCGAGTCGGCGTCGCCGAGGCCTGCCGCGCCTGGAAAAAAGGCAAAGCGCGAGCTTCCCCCGTATCTGCGCGTCGTGAAGTAGACTCGCTCCCCCTCTCGATAGCCCTTCGTTCGCACGGCTCTCCCAGATGGCCCCCGTCTTTCGACGCATACTCACGACCCTGGTGCTGATCGGCCTTGTTTTAGGCCTGGAGGCGGGGTTTGAGACGATCCTCCCCGACGCGGCGTGGCGGCAGCTCGCGTTGTTCGCGATGGTGAACGTCATCGCGGCCCTCTCGCTCAACGTCATCAACGGCATGGCGGGGCAGTTTTCGATCGGCCACGCCGGCTTCGTCGGCATCGGGGCGTACACCGCGGCGATGGTCGCGAGCCACGTGCACGCGACGTTCGGCACCGACGAGATCTTGTTCTCGAACTCGTTCATCGTGATGCCCCTCGCGCTCGTCGCGGGAGCGTCGGTGGCGGCCCTCTTTGGCCTCTTGGTGGGCCTGCCGAGCCTGCGTTTGCGCGGCGACTACCTGGCCATCGTCACGCTCGGTTTCGCCGAAATTTTCCGGCTGATCATCGCCACCGCGCAGACCGGCGGCACGGCCCAGGGCACCATCTCGTCGTTCCTCGCGACCCTCGGCGGGCAGAACGGCTACGCCGGCCTCGACGGCACGGGCGTGCCGCAATACGCCGGGCCTTTCTGGATTTTCGGCGGCGTGGTGCTGGCCGTGCTCATCGCCTGGCGGCTCAAGTTCTCGGGCTGGGGCCGGGCCCTGCGCGCATTGCGCGACGACGAGATCGCTGCGGCGGCGGTAGGCGTGGATCCGACCCGCTACAAGGTCACCTCGTTCGTGATTTCGGCGGCGGGCGCGGGCATCGCGGGGGCCCTCTTGGCTTCGATGCGCAACGGCAATCCCACCGTGCAGCCCGACCAGTTCAACTTCAACTATTCGTTTGACCTCATAACAATGGTCATCCTGGGCGGCTCGGGCAGCGTGAGCGGCGCGGTGGTGGGCGGCGTGCTCGTCACGTTCACGGTCAAGCTCATCGAACAGCTCCAAGGCCTGGAGAGCGTGCAAGCCCTCAAGGTCGACTACCCGAGCCTCGATTTGAACGCGCTGCGCATGGTGATTTATGCGGGCGTGTTGATCGCGCTCATGATCCTGCGCCCCGAGGGCGTGTTCGGCGAACGCGAGATCGTCGGGCGAAAACGTCGTGTCTCGGCGCCCCCCGCGGGCGACGCGCCGAAGTCGGAGGCCGAATGAGCGACGCCCTCGTCCTGCGCGGGGTCACGAAGACCTTCGGCGGCCTGAAGGCTGTCTCGGACGTCACGTTCACCGTGGCCGATCAGTGCATCTTCGGCCTGATTGGCCCGAACGGCGCCGGCAAGACCACGGTGTTCAACCTGATCACCGGCGTCTACAAATCGGACGTCGGCACCATCACGTTTCACGGCAACGATCTGCGCGCCCTGGCGCCGAGCCAAATCGCGCGCATCGGCATCGCGCGCACCTTCCAGAACATTCGCCTGTTCGGCCAGCTCACCGTCTTGGAGAACGTGCTCGTGGCCTGCGAAAATTCGCGCAAGGCGCACCTCGGGTCGGCGCTTTTGCGCTCGCCTCTGTTCTTCCGCGACGAAATCGCGATGAACGATCGGGCCCTCGAGCTTTTGCGCATCTTCGACTTGCACAAAATGGCCGACGAAGAAGCCACCTCGCTCTCCTACGGCAACCAACGGCGCCTCGAAATCGCGCGCGCGATGATGCTCTCGCCCAAGGTGTTGCTGCTCGACGAGCCCGCCGCCGGCATGAACTACGGCGAGGCCGAGGGCCTCAAAAAGCAGATCCGTTGGCTGCGCGACGAGCTGAAGCTCACGGTGGTGT
>CAYLJT010000725.1:0-4503 GCA_964383995.1 uncultured Polyangiaceae bacterium | reverse complement strand
TCATCCACGGTTCGCAGACAGAACAAACAGTGTCCGACCTCGAACACGTCGCCGCTCTCGATGCGGCGCTCGTTGATGCGTTGGGTCCCCACGTACGTGCCGTTGCGGCTGCTGAGATCGCGCAGTAGCCAGCCCGTCCCCACGCGCTCCAACGACGCGTGGCGGGCGGAGGCCCAGGGCCCCGGTACGGCCACCGTGGTTCCGTCGATGAAGACCTTGGACGTGTTGGGCTCGGCGCGGCCGAAGGTAACCGTGTGCACGTCGTCCGCGATGGCGGCCGTCTCCGTGCATATCGTCGTGAGGTCCTCGTACCGAAGCACGAGGGTGAGCAGGGTGGCGGTGCGTGAGCCTTGGCTCTCGGGCTCCTCGAGGGTCTGTCGGAAGTTCACGAGCGCTCCCTAAGCATCATGTGCACCAACCCGCGATCGACCCTGGCACCGACCGTGCACAAGCGCCGAACATGGTCACCTTCGACACCGATCCCCTGGTCGCCCTGCTCGGCGCGCTGCACGAATCATTGGAGCTGCAACGATTCGAATCCGAGCCAAAACGTGCTCGAATTTCGCTTCCCCCGGCACCCTCGGAAGGGACCTCCGCCTGGGGCTCGGACGGCCCCGGCTCCAGCGGCTGGGTCATCGCCCA
Source organism: uncultured Polyangiaceae bacterium (assembly GCA_964383995.1). GTDB lineage: Bacteria > Myxococcota_A > Polyangia > Polyangiales > Polyangiaceae > CAYLJT01. The sequence goes on along the minus strand of CAYLJT010000725.1, from coordinate 3,861 downwards.
CCTTCGTCGCAGTCTCGACGAGGCCCTGCACCGGGTGGGCGAGCTGCGTGCAGTTGAACGGCGTTGCGTTCTGTTGGACGCGGCCATGGAAGAGGTGGGCCTGCCCCTCGCGGTCGTGTCCTTCGATGGGCGCGTCCTTTACCGGACGCGATCCTTCGCTGCGATGGTGGCGGATTGGTTCGATGGGCGGGGGACGGCGACGACGTTGCCCCTGGCGCTCGTCGAGCTCGTCGAAAAATCGCTGGTCTCCCGAGGCGCCGTGGGGGAAGAGCGCGTGCAAGTGGGGCCGCGTGGGGAGCTCTTCGGCAAGCTCACGGCGGCGGACACCGGGGACCATTGGATCCTGCGGCTGCGCGAGAAGAGCACGACGATGGAGCTGCCACGTAGCTGGATCGAACGGCTGACCTCCCGCGAGATCGAGGTCGTGCAGCGCGTCGTCCTGGGTTGGGACAATCGGCTCGTGGCGACCGATCTCGGTTGTGCCGAGGCGACCGTGAAGAAGCACTTGCAACACGTGTTTGACAAGCTCGGCCTCGCCAGCAGCAAGGCGCTGATCCACGCCGCCCACGAAGGGCTGCGCTCGGAGCCCGAGGCGGCTCCGATCAGCGGCGTCCGGTCCGTCGACGGGGCGCGGATGACCGGGACTGTCTCGGACATATCTCGGACGAAAAGCGGCGCGCGGGGGCGTCCGACCAAGCTCGCTCGCCACGCGGCCTGACGTTCAGAAAACGAAGCGCGCCCCGAGGCTCGGCATGAGCGTCGGCCGGCCAAGGCTTCCCGCGTGTGTCGTGCCGAGGTCGGCGTCGAGGCGAGGGAACGAAAACAGCGCGTCGAGGTTGAGGCCGAGCTCGAGGGCGTCGATCAGCGTCAAGTCGAGCCCCGCCCCCGCCGAGGCCGCGAAGGCCCAGTAGTGCGCGCAGCGCGACTCGGGCGGGCGCACCGGACTGCCGTTCAGCTCCAAGTGCAGCGTCCCGAGGCCTCCATGGGCGTTCGCGCGAAGTCGGCCAGGCACAACCGCGACGGCGAACCCGCCTTGTCCGACGAAGACGTCGCTGTGGTACGAGATGTCGCCCTCCTGAGCGAAGCCCAGGCCTCCAAACAGCGGGCCGGCGATGCGAGCGCGCAGGAACGGCCCACCACCGAGGTCCCACGTGACCGCGAGCTCGGGGCCAAACCCCGTGCCCAGCTCGTCGAAGCCCATGAGCGCGGCGACGCCCATTTCGACGCCATACGGCCGGATCGGCGCCACGACCGCGGGCGGCTTCGGGCGCTCGACGGGGGGAGCGCTGGGAGGGGGGAGCGGGGTGGGCACCGGCCGCCGAGCGGTCTCGATTTCGAGCAGGCTCGCGCGAACGCGTTCAAGCGTGCGGATGGCGAGGGCTGCGGTCAACGGAGCGCCGCCGTTGGGGAGGGCGTCGACGAAGCTTGGCGTAATCATGCCGCTCAGCCGGTCGCGAAGAGCGATCTTGGCGCGCAGACCTTCGTCGTGCTCGGCGATCACGATGATGGCCGTGACGTCTTCCTGGACGGTGGCCTCCTCGAACAGTTGGGTCGGCGTCGAGGTGCCATTCCAAGCCTTCAAGTGGACTGCGAAGCCGCCGGCCTCGAGCTCGGCGCGCGTTCGAACCAGCCCTTCCGTGACCAACTTGGAGGGCGACTCATCCGCGACGAGCACGACGATGGGGGAGGCCTCCGCGCAAAAACCGACCGCCGGTGCCATGATCCACACGGCGACGACGACGATCAGGGGCCAAAGTTCGCGCGAACCCACGTGGGCGCCATCGAAGGCCGGCTTTGTGCGCGCCGTCAAGGTGACGACGTGAGGTCGTGCGCAACATCCGCGTACGCCCCCTTGGGGTACTTTTGCAGATAGGTGGTCGCAATTCGCCGCGCCGCTTCGCGACCCGAGGTTCGGTCGACGACCACCATTTTTCGTCCGAGGGCCTCCCCGGCAAAAGGTCCTCCAGGAGCTTCGGCCAGGTACACGTCGTAGTAGCCGATCGCCTCGCTGCCCCGCCCCTGATCGTCCGCCGCGCGGCCGAGCAAAAAGGCGGCGTTGACCGCCTCTTTCGAGCTCGGAAAGCGCTTGCGCACGGCGAGCAAACACCGCCCGGCGAGGGCCCCGCGACGGCCGTATCGCGCCGCATCACCGAGCGCCACGAGGTCCGCCAGGGATGCCGTTTCGAGGACGCTGTCCGGGCCACGCGCGTCGACCTCACGCAAAATCCGCTCGAAATCGCCCTCTGCGAGGCTCTTTGCCCAGCTCTTCGGGGGCGGCGGCACCGCCGGCGCCGGGGCCGGTTCGGCGCTGCCTTCGGGCTCGGGCTCGGGTGCTTCGAGGGGATCGGGTGGCGCCGCGGATGAAGCTACGGCAACGCTCGCGGTCGGTGTTGGGCGCACCGAAATCTCCGCCGAACGGGCTTGCGCGGAGAGGGTTTGCCCTGCCTCCACCGAGAGATGCTGGCCGATGGTCGGCGCTACGACTCGGACCTGTCCCTGCGTGACCGTGACAGACAGTTGCTCACCGTCCGGCGACCATACGACCTCCAACGTCGTGCCGAGAATTTCGACGATGAACGGCCCTGCGCTCACGCGCCATTGGGCACCTTTGCGGTGCGCCACCTCCAGCCTGACGCGCCCTCGCTCGAGCAGAATGTCTGCACCCTCACGGCTCAAGTGCGTCACGCGGCCTGCGGACCCTGCGCGAAACGTCGCCTCGCTGCCCTCCGAAAAGGAGATTGCCTGGGCCGCGTCGTCGGCGTGGATGTAGGCCCCTTCGCCGAGAGAAACGTCGCCGAGCCTCGCCTCGATGGGGTGGAACACGACGCTCGCGGTGTAGCCCACCACCGCCAAGAGCGCCGCCACGCCCACCAGCGCCACGGCCCGAAAGCCGAAGGTCTTGGCGGGCGCACGTCGATTTCCTCGCGCGACGGCGACCACCAGCGCGTCGCGCCCCCGCGCGTTGGTGACCGCGTCCGCGCCCCCATCGAGCACGTCGCGGCTGATTCGCCCGAGCTCCTTGAACGCGTTGCGATCACTCAACGGTCACCCCTCCTGTCTTGAGGTAGCGCGAGAGCAAGGGATCGGACGCCGCGCGCTTCTCGACGAGCTGGTTGGCGCGAGAAAGGCGTCTTTTTACGGTGGCAAGAGAGCACTCCAGGTGCTCGGCAACGTCGTTCAGCTCGCAGCCCTCGACGTGACGGAGGACGAAAATCAAACGCGCGGTCGTGCCCAGCTCGTCGAGGAGGCCGTAGAAACGCCGCACGGCTTGGCGCTCTTCGTGGTCGACGCCGGGGTCTTCCACCTCGGGCAATGTCCCGGACTCTGTCAGAGACAGCCAGCGACGAATGCGGCGTCTTCGAAGCTCGGAGCGGGCCACGCGCAGCGAAATACCGACCAGAAAACTGCTGAGCGCCGACGGCTCCCGGAGGCTCTTCGCGCTCGCAAAAAAACGAAGGAAGACCTCTTGAACGAGGTCCTCGACGTCTTGATCGGGCCCTATCGTGCGGCGAAGGAGGCCGCGTACGAGACGGCTGTGGCGATCCCAAAGGATGCGCGCCGCGCCCGGGTGTCCTTCGACCGCGCCGCGCACGAGGGCCGCGTCGTCGGGCGCCGCCAGCGGCAGCGCGCTGAGCGAAGAGCGACTAGCGGCCAGGCTCGAGGCCGCGGGACGGGAGGTGGGACTGGGGTGGCGAGCCACGTGGTAGGAGTGCCTCTGGAGCGGCCGCGCGGCTCGCAAAATCGATGCGAAGCGCAGTTGTAACCAAGCTAGCTCTGCGCGCCCGCGGACTCGTCGGGGCGCTGCCCAGCGAAGAGGCCTGGCGACCGGGGCGAGACGTTGGAAGGGCAGCACCGGCGCCC
>CAYLJT010000724.1:0-4510 GCA_964383995.1 uncultured Polyangiaceae bacterium | reverse complement strand
GGCGACGTGCTGCGCACGGGAGCTACCCTGTTCAAGGTGGTCCGCGACGACATCGCTGGCTACCGCAGCTTTCTCCTCGATGGCAGTTGCCTAGCTGACACACAGGAGCAAGCCACGGCGCGCGCAGCCCGCGGGTTTGCCGCGGGCTACCGCATGGAGCGCCTGATTCAAGGCCTGTCCCGAGCGGCACAAGCGTCCATCACGGTAGCGCTGTTGGGGGAGACGGGCAGTGGGAAAGAGGTGTTGGCGCGCCTCTCCCACGTGGCCAGTGGCAGGTCGGGGCCGTTCGTCGCGGTCAATTGCGGGGCGATCCCGGGCAGTCTGGTGGAGAGCGAGCTGTTCGGCGCCAAGAAGGGTGCCTATTCGGGTCTTACCTCGGACCGCTTGGGCTACGTGCGCCAAGCCGACGGAGGCACGCTGTTTCTCGACGAGATCGGCGACATGGCGCTCGACGCGCAGACGCGCCTGCTGCGCGTGCTGCAAGAACGGGAGGTGCAACCGCTTGGCGCCAACCGCCCGGAGAAGGTGGACATTCGGGTGGTGTGCGCGACCCACCAAGACCTGACCCGCATGGTAGACGCGGGGACCTTCCGCAAAGACTTACTCGGTCGCTTGCTGGAGTGCTCCTTCGAGGTGCCTCCCTTGCGCCAGCGCAAAGAAGACATTCTTCCCATCTGCCTCAACCTCCTGAAAAGGCATGGTCGGCCCCAGCTAACCCTCTCACCGGCTTTTGCCGACGCGCTGTTTGCCTACGACTTTCCGCACAACGTGCGAGAGCTGGAGTCCATCATCAAACACGCCGTGGCGTTTGCCCCCACCGACGCCAAAGAGCTTCAGGTGGAGCAGCTCGGCAAGGCCTACCGCGGTGGCTGGAAACAGGCCATGCCAAGGGACGACGCAGCGTCGACGCCACCGGTCGAAGAGCCGCGATTGGGACCTGTGTCGGCGAAAGACGCAGGCGACGAAGCGCAGAAGGGTAAGTCGTTGGATGTGCCCGAGGAGGTTGTCCGGTGGATGCTGCGGCGCTACCAGGGAGACATCAAGGCCACCGCGTCGGCCATGAAGGTCAGTCGAGCGTTGTTGTATCGCTTGCTGGTCAAGTATGGAATTGAGGCGGGTGCGTTTCGCGGGTGAATTGAAGCACGTGCAAGTGCACCGCCGCTTACGTCCAGGGACGCGCGCGTGGGCACGAAGGACCCGATATGGGTCCAAGGCAGGCTCAAAGGGGTCTGGCTTGGATGGTCTGTCGTCGGCAATGCGGCGGGTCGTATGCCCTTCAGCGGAGCTCCGTCGAGCCGAGCTTGGAGACGCTGCGCAAGATGGTCCATGCGCTGCGCCGAGTTGTGCCTGCGGCCTTTTCGGGCATGCCGTGCGTCCGTGATTTCGCATGAGCGCCGCAAGGCACGCGGGTTGCTGAGACAAGCCTTCATGATCAACCCCAGCACAAGCGCTCGTGCAATCGCCCTTTCTATAATGGTTCTTGTATCTGGAATGGCTGGCTGCGCGGCCGAGGTCGTCGGTGGAGCCGGCCTGGGAGGCGGGGGCGCGGGCGGTGAGAGCGGTGAGGGCGGCACAACCGACGAGCCCGTGTGCGAGGAGGGAGAACAACGCTCCTGCGGCCCCGACCAAGGCATCCAGTATTGTTTCGTTGATGACCACGACATTGCCGGTTGGAGCGACTGCTTTGCCGACGGCGCAGTGAGCAGCACCACGACGCCCCTTGTGCTCTCGTTCGACGGCGGCGCGGTGGCGATGTCGGAAGCCCCTGGCTTGCCGTTCGCTCTGACCGCCACCTCGCAATGTGTAGGGACCGACTGGCCAACGGCAGCCACGCCGTGGTTGGCCATCGACCGGGATGGGGACGGTCGCGTGACCAGCGGCGCCGAGCTCTTTGGATCCGCTGTGCCGCTAGAGACAGGCGTGCTAGCAGACAACGGTTTCCAGGCGCTAGCGGAGCTCGACTCGGACAAGGATGGTAGGATCACCGCCCACGACGTTCGCTTTTCCGAGCTGATGGTTTGGAGCGACCGCGACGCAAATCGCCTGTCCGATGCCACCGAGCTAGAGCACCTCGCCGCCCGCGGCATCGTTTCGATCGACCTGTCCTACGGCAGCGACCGTCGCTGCGACGTGAGGGGCAATTGCGAGATCGAGCGCGCGTCGTTCCGATTTACCGACGGCACGGGTCTGGAAAGAACCGGCGCGGTGATTGACGTCCATCTCGTACTTCGGTGAGCGGTGAATTGCGAGCGTCATCAAGGCGGCTGCCGCACCTGGAGCCAGCGCTTCGGCCACCTCAACAAGCAACACATCGGCTTCGGCGGAGGCGGACACCGCTCCTTAGGGCGCGCTTACGCCGATGCAACCACCGGCAGCAAGCGAGCCCCTTCGTTGCTTGACCCGGGTCCATCTTCGTGGAACGACCTCGCGGAAACTTAGGGCTGAGCAGCGTAGGCCGTGTTGTTCGGGGCGCATCTCGTAGGCGCTGACGTCGCCCGGCGCGAGGAACGCCGCTGGGTCGCCCATGTACAAGTGGCCGGCTTGACGCGCTCGACGCGCGCTTGACTTGGAATCCGAAACAATCAAGTTGTTGAGACGCGCCATAAAGTAGGGGCCGTGCGTCGTGAGCAGCACGTTCACCCCCAGATTGGCAAGCATCGCCAGGGCCTCCAACAGCTTGGCCTGGCCCTCGGGGTGCAGGTTCATCTCCGGTTCGTCAATAATGAGCGTCTGTTTCGGGCGCGCCTGGTAGCGGAGATAGAGCAGCAGGGGGGCAAGCTGTTTGATAATATCACTCCAACGGACAGGAAGGCCACTGCCACCAGGGTAAGGTCGGCCTTGACGGCGCCCCACTCTTTCAGCTCGGGCTCGGGAGACGTTGGCGGCTTGGCGCCGGCCGAGACGGGCGTTGCTCCGGGGGCAGCGACGGGAGCCGCGACGGAGGCCGACGCGCCAGCGCCTACCACCGGGGCCGCCGGCTTTGAATTGGCCGCAGACGCCATCTTGGCAGGGTCAGAGCTCGGCAGCGCGTCCGGGCCACCGACGCGACGCGACGAGCGGCGAGCGTGCTGCTTAACGCCGGCCAGCCCTGGCCGAATTCGTTCATGCCAGCCGACCGGAAGCGCTTGACCATTTTCTCTCTACACGCGACGCTGCGCCCTATGCGCAAAGGCCCGCAGAACGAGACCGTCCTCGCGCCCGGCCCGGACCTCGATCGACAACAGCGCTCCGCCACCCTGCCGTTTGCGCGCGCGGCGGCCGAAGGCGCCGTGGGCGGGGTTCCCTGTGTCACGCTCGGGCGCGTCCCCCTGGCGATGGACACGCTGACCTGGCGCATGGGACCGAGTCTGCGCCTTACCGTGGTCATCAAGACCCAGTTTTCGGTGAGCCCGCTCTCGGCGCAAGGGCCCTCTACGCCCACGCCAACGGCTACGGCGCCGCGCTTTTTCCCTGCGGATGTGCACGCGCGAAACCAGCCCATGGCACACGTGACCGCGGCTAGCGATCGCGTGCCCTGGAAGATGAACGTGGATGTCACGTTGATCGGCCACGCCTGCGCGCCTTTCGCCCGCCCCGCGCCTGAGGTCGGCCTGCGCTTCGCGGCACTGGAAGGCAGCCATGTCCACTTCCAAAAAAAGGCACGCGCCCTGGGCAAACGCGTCAGCCTCAACGCTGCACCGGAACCGTTCGTCAAGCAGCCGGTGGTCTACGAGCGCGCCTACGGCGGTCCCACCACACTGACCAACCCCATCGGAACGGGCGACGACGAGGACGACGCGCCGCCGAACATCGTGGACCCCGACGACGCGCGGCGTCCCGCTGTGTTCGGCCCCGTTGCGGCCGGATGGCCGATTCGGCAGCGAAAGCTGGGGCGCGTGAAGCGGCCCGAGCTGGAACAGGCGATCGTCGCCTTGCCAGGGGACTTCGATGTCTCTTACTTCCAGTCCGCACCGGTCGATCAGCAGGTTCCCGCGCTCGGACCCAGCACCTACTTTGTGTTGGAGGGCTTTCACGCCGAACGGCCGAGGGTGGATATCGCGCTGCCCAAAGCGCGGCTCTTCGGGGCGGTGTGGGGCCTCTCGGCGCAAGATCCCCAGGCCTTTCCGCTCACGTTCCGTATGGACACGCTGCACATCGACGCCGACAACTGGCTGTGCACGGTGATTTATCGTGCCTATGCGGATGTTTCCGACGAGGCCGCTTTAGGGCGAATGATCGTGGCGGCGGGCGTCGGCATGGATGGTGAGGTTGTCGCGCTGCCCGAACGGCGTCCCGAGCCGGACGGCGCGGCCGCGGCGGGCGGCTTGCGACCTGCCCCCACGCGGGTCGCCACAGGCACCATGGCCATCGGAACCGACGCCCCCGCTCCCAAGACCCTACCCTTCGCGGAGCAGCCCGCTGACCTCGGTGCCACCATGGCCTTGCCAGCCGGCGTCGCGCTCGCGTCGCTCCCGTTCTTCCCAAGCGCCGTCGCGCACCCACCCGTCGCGCCCCCAGCCGTCGCGCCGCC
>CAYLJT010000723.1:0-4515 GCA_964383995.1 uncultured Polyangiaceae bacterium | reverse complement strand
AGAAGCCCACGAAAAAGGCATCGTTCATCGCGATCTGAAGCCCGCCAACGTGCAGCTCATGCAGCGCGCAGGCGAGGACGACTACTGCAAGGTTCTCGACTTCGGCATCGCCAAACGAGCCGAGACCAAGGACTCGAAGGCCGAGCAAAAGCTCACGCAGCAGGGCACGATCTTGGGCACGCCGCCCTACATGAGCCCCGAGCAGTTCACGGGCAAAGAGCTCGATGCTCGCAGCGATATCTATTCGCTCGGCGTGATGCTCTACGAAATGCTGACGGGTCGCTTGCCCTTCGAGGCCGACACGCCGTGGCAATGGGCCACGCAGCACATGACGGCCCAACCCTATTCGTTTGAGGCCACGCAGATCGGCAACCAGGTGCCACCGAAAATGCGCAGCGCGATTTTGAAGGCGCTCGAGAAAGATCGCGAGAAGCGCCAGCAGTCCGTGCGCGAGCTGTTCGAAGACCTTTCGCTCGGCGGGCAAAGGCTTTCCATGCTCGGTCCGATGCCGTCTTCGGTGGCGGCCGCGGTGGCAGGCAGCGCGCCCGTGACGTCGACGGGCGGTCATCGCGGAGGGCAAACGCAGGTTGGTGAGCCCTTGTTCTCGGGCGCGCCGTCCGCGCCGATGGGCGCGGGCAAAACCGTGATGGAAGCGCTGCCCCCCACGGCGCCCTCGCCTCACATGGGACACGTTCCGACCGCAGGCGGCCAGGCGATTCCAGCCGCGCCCGCCGCCACCGGGCCGACCAAGAACAACAACGCGGTGATCGCCGCCGTGGTGGCGGTGGTGGGTGTCATCGGTCTTGTGGTCGCGGTCGTTGCGTTCCGTGGATCCAGCGGAAACGCAGCCGATCCCGACTTGATCACGATCTCGTCCGCGCCGCCCGCGACGGTTTCGTCCGACGCGCCGCCCGAGCTCCCGCCGGACGCTGATTCCTCGGCCAAGCCGGCGGCATCAACACCGCCGACGACGACCACGACGACCAAGTCCACGGCGACCCCAGGTCCGACGAACAGCGCGCCTTCGGGCGATGCGAAGGCCGATGCCGCGTGCGAAGCGGCCTATGGCTTGGCCCTCGGGAACAACGTCTCGCTTGCCATCAACAGCTATCGAAATTGCAAGGGCGCGAAGCAACCGAAGGCCCTGTCGGCCATCGATGCGGCTGCGGCGCGCGAGGTGAAAGCCAAGGGCTGCGGGGCGAAATCGACGGCGCTTCAAGCGGCGGCGATCGGCGCAACCTCGGGGCGCAACGCGCTGCCCGCTTCGTGCAAAAAGTGATCGACGCACGCCACGCGCACGCTTGACTTCGGAATTTTTCGAGGGTTAGGGTCCGCGTCGTTCGAGTGAAGCCCGGCATTTGTCCAGAAGGTGAACGTCACGGCCGATCGACCCGGTGTCGAGCGGCTACCCGACTCTCTTCGCACGACGGCCAGGCACAGCGCTCGATGACGAGCGGCGCTCGGGTCGAGCGCCGAATCAGCGGGGAAAAAGGCCAAATTTAGTTATGGGTAAGTCCAGTCGAATGCGCTGGGAGGAGATCTGCGCGCCAAGTCGTTTCGGGGGCCGGTGGGTCGCCCTCGACAACGTCCGCTACGATCCTTCGACCGCGCAACCTCTCGAAGGCGACGTCGTCGACGCCGACGAGGACCTCGGTAGTCTCTGTGCGCGCATGCGCGAGCTCGATCGAACGAGCTGCGCCGTGCTCTTTTGCGAGGAGCCCATGGCGCCGCTTTCGCTCGCTCGGCACACGTCTAGGTTCGGCGCTCGGGCCCCTCGGGCCGTGTCGCGCTCTGCCTAAAATCAGCGCAAAATCGGCCGAATAACGGCCTTTCCGTTCTTGACGGCGACCTCGAAGTCGACGGCCTTGCCGGCGTGCTGCGCGCGGAGCTTTTCCTTTTGCTCCGCGAGGCTCTTCGCGAGCTTGTCGTAGGTGATGCCCGCCGTCGATTCGTTGTTCGCGCGCTTCGCGTCGACGTATTGGCCGTAGATCTGCCGCATGCGCGCGTCGCCGTCGCCGGAGGGGCTGGGCTGCGGCGCGAGGCGCGCGACCGGCGGCGGCGTGTTGGGGCGCGAGGGGACGGGCGGCGGTGCCACGCGCATCGGCGGAGGCGGCGCATTGGGGCGCGAGGGAACGGGCGGCGGAGCCGGAGCCTGGGCGGCCACGGGCGGCGGCGGAAGGCCCGGTCGTGACGGAACGGGAGGTGGTGTCGCTGCGCGCGCAGGGAGCGGCGGCGGCGTGCGCGGCGGCGGCGTGGATGGGCGCGGGCTCGAATTGTTTGAGCTCAAATCGTTTCGCAGCTCACGCGGCACGGCCGCCGCCTTCGGCATCGTCACGAGCTCCGGCGGACGCATGCTGCGCGGCTTTCGCGAGGGCGGTCGCGTGGTGCGCTTGGCGCCCCGGCGCGTGGACGGCGGCGCCTCCAAATCGAGGTCGAGCTCCGCGGTCGTGGGGGCCCGTTGCGCCGCGGCGGCCTCACGTTTGCGCTTCATTTCGGCGGCCATCTCCGCGACGCGCCGCTTGCCCGCCTCGGGGTTCGGAACGGACGCGGCCGCCGCGGGCACGACCTTCGTCGTGGGCGCGGGCGGACGCAGCGTCTCCGCATCGGGCTCGTCGTGCTCGTCGACCGCCCCGTGCTTCGTCGCGCGCACGCCCGTTTGATCGACCGGCCCGGTCCCCTGCGTCCGAGCTTCGGCTTCGGCCTCGGCCTTGGCGGCCAGCGCCGCATATTTAGCCGCGCGCCTTCGGCCCACCGCGGTGAGGGCCTCTTGCGCGCCGATGCGCGCCGCCGCGCGCGCTACGTCGCGCTTGTAGGTGCCGTTCTCGATTTCGCGCGCGATGCGGCTCCAATGCTGCTGCATCGTGTTGTAGCGCTGAACGATCGTGTTGAACTTGAAGCGCTGCCCCGTGTTGCGGATCTGTTCCTTGCGTAGGAGCTGAATCTTGCGCTCGATGTCCTTGCGCGGCACCTGCGGCTCGACCCGTTCGAGGCCCATGAAATATTGATCGTAGAGCCCGCGCAGGCGGTCGATACGCACCTCCAAATCGTCGAGCTCGATATCGATTTGCTGTGCGTCCATCGAGCCTTAAAGCGCCGTGATCCGAAGGTTATCGAAGCACACGGGGGCGTCCCAGTCGTTGAGTCCGAAGTGCTCATGCCCGGGCCCGGTGAGGGGCTCGGGGTCACGCAACACAAAATACGACGCGCCGCCTATCGACCACTCGAGGGTGCGTCCATCCGTGCGCTGCATGAAGAAGCGATAGGGTTGCCCGGGAGCCACGGGGCGTAAACGCTCGTCGTCGGCGAGCAGATCGACGTCCATTTCGAGCCGATCGTCCCCGTGCTCGTCGAGCCTCGCAAGTACGTGTTTTGTGTTCTTCCAGCCGCCGAAAATCGCCAGGTAGCTCGTGGCGTTGGTGTAGCTCGATCCGGTCGCGCCGCTCCTGCCGTCTCCCCAGAGCTCCATCTTGATGTCGCCGTCGGGCGAGTCGCTGACCGCGTCGATCTCGATCCGAGCGTTCTCGGGGAGCTTCTTGTTGAGCCAAACACCGCGATTTTTCGCGCCGCGCACGCACAGCCTGCCATTCTGAATGCGCCACGCGGGGCTCAGCGCGAGCCAGTCGGGCCCAAGCTCGGCACGCTCGAAGTCGTCTTCGAACAAATCGTGGATGGCGTCGTCCTCGTCGCCCGTCTCGGACGGGCTGGGCGCCAACCGCGTGGTGAGCGGAGCCTTGGCGGACGTGCCCGCCGCTGGCGTCGGCGGTCCCTCGGGCACGCATGCCGCGGCGGTCAAAACAAAGATCGCCCCGATTCCGCTGGGCAGGCGGTGCTTCACGCGCCGCATCGTAGTACATGAGGTCCCGAAAGGGTTCTTCGTCCGCGGGCTTGCTCGTGTCCCTTCGGCGGGCGTAAGGAGACCCGTGCGCAGCGCACCCTCACCCTGGTGATCCTTCTCACATGCATCCGATTCTATTTCGAATCCCGATCCCCAAGTTCGTCCTGCCCTGGCTCGGCTGGGAAGTAGGACCCATCGCCATCTACAGCTACGGCGTGATGCTCGGGCTCTCGCTCATCGTCGGCTGGTATCTGACGCTGGGGCTGGCCGAAAAAGACGGGCTTCCGAAGGAGAAGATGGCGAACAACTACGTGTTCACCGCCATCGCCGCCGTGCTCGGCTCGCGCATCCTCTACATCCTGACGAACCTCAACGAGTTCGACACCTTCGCCTCGTGGTTCGAGCTGCGGCGCGGTGGTCTTGTGGCCTACGGCGGGTTCATCGGGGGCTTCTTGGGCTCGCTCGTGTACCTCAAGCGCAACGGTTTGCCGCTCTTGCCGTGGGCCGATGTCGCGGTCCCGAGCCTCGCCTCGGGCCTCATGATCACGCGTATCGGCTGTTATCTCTTCGGCTGCGACTTCGGTCGTCCGTTGTCCGAGACAGCGCCCGCCTGGCTCAAGACGCTGGGCACATTTCCCCAGTGGGAAGAGGGCACGCTCGACCAGGGCGCGGGCACACCC
>CAYLJT010000722.1:0-4521 GCA_964383995.1 uncultured Polyangiaceae bacterium | reverse complement strand
GGTGAGCGCGGAGGGACGCCCTCCGGCGCGCAGCGACTCGATCGTCGTCGAGACATCCCGCACGACGTCGAACGTGCGCATCGTCCTGTCGCAGGGCGCGAAGCTCTCCGGCGTCGTCGTCGACGAGGCCACGCGAAAGCCCATCGCGGGCGCCGAAGTGGCGCTCGATGCGGCCACCTGGACGGGAGCGAACGCCATCCCCACCGCCCTGAGCGACGCCAACGGCGCCTACACGCTGGTCGGCGTGCCCTCCGACGGCCCGTTCTCCGTGCGGTTTTCGAGCCCCCAATACACCACGCGCATCGTCACCGGCCTGGCCGCGCGTGGGCAAAGCGAGCTGCGCGAGGACGTGACCCTGACCGTGCGTGGCGAAGACGGCGCGGCCACCGAATTTGCGGGGATTGGCGCCGTGCTCGCGGGCGCCGAAAAGGGCGTGCAAGTGGCTGCGGTCGTGCCCGATGGACCCGCGGCGAAGGGCGGCATTGTGCGTGGCGATCGCATCGTTCGCATCGACGGCGGCACCATCGACGACCTCACGGTGTCCGATTGCGTGCAACGTCTGCGCGGGCCCCCCGGGTCCTCGGTCACCGTGACGATCGAGCGTGAAGGTCAGGCGAGCCGCGATGTGTTGTTGGTGCGCGAGTTGATTCGTCGCTGAGCTCCACGTTGCGAAGGTGCCGCCGGGCCTCGACAATCGGTGGATGCTCCGTGCCCCCATCACGCTCGCGTCGACCGTGGCGCTCCTCCTCGTCTCCAGCGCGGCCCAGGCCGAGGTGCGGGTCGTCGCCAACGAATCGGGCGAGCAGCGCGCTCTCGCCCTCGCCATCACGTCGACGGGAATGACCGCCCGCGTGTGCGACAGCGCGGCCTCCTGCGACGCGAGCGGCGCAACCCGCCTGGAGCCCCCGGCGGAGGTGAGCCCGAGGCTCGGAGCGGCCCGCGCAAAGGTGCTCGAAACCGAGGGAAAACGCAGGATTGTTCGCGTCGACGTGCCGCTCGCGCAAGGCAGCTGGGTGCTCCTCGTCGCCGCGCCGCTCGCGCGGCAGAGCTCCGATGTGCCCGCGATTTTGTGGCGCGGCTTCGTGGGAGCCCCCCGCGGTGAGCACGGCGAAGAGCGAGCGCCGCTCATCGAAGAAACGCCCACGCCCGAGGGGACGCGGGTGGTGGTCGGCGAGGAGCGCGCGGACCTCACCCTGTGCGGTCGGGCCGTGCGAACGGGTCTCAGGACCCTCGATCCCGGCACCATGACCATGGCTCGCGACGTGCCGATCGAGCCCGTTTCCAAGGCCGATCGCGCTTCCGCCACGCGCCTGTTCGCGACGCGCTCGGACGCGCCGACACCGGTCACGACGTTGCTTCATGCGACGGCCGCGTCGAGCGCGCTGGGGCGAAACATCGCCGCGATCACGGACGGCGATCCGGCCACGGCTTGGTCCGAAGCGCGGGGCGGCGATGGCCGCGGAGAGATGGTCCTGCTTCGAAGCAGCGTCGACGTCCCCCTCATGTCCCTCGACCTCACCGTGCGACCGTCCACCGACGTGAAGGGCGGCGCCTCGCCGAAGAGCCTATTTGTCGCCACGAGCGAGCGAATTTTTCACGTCACGCTGCCCGAGGACGGCTGGCGCCGCGCCGAAACGCACTACGTCGTGACCTTCAGCGAGCCCCTGCGCACGAGCTGCGTCGGCATCGTGCTCGACGAAGCCTACGCCGACCGCCAGGTCGACCCGGTCATCACGCTCGCCGAGGTCGCCGCGCACACCGAGCTCGACGGGCTTTCCGCGGAGGCGCTCGCGGGCGCCCTTGCGGGGGCGTCTCCGCGCTCCCACGCCGCGGCGGCCGTCCTGCAGCGCCTCGGGGATGCGGGCGCCCAAACGGTGTCGGCGCTTTTTCCCAAGCTCGATGCCGCCGGCAAGGACCTCGCGCAGGGGGTGGTGGAGGCGTCATCGTGCGCCGTGCAAGCGCCCTTCTTCGCCGACCGTGTCCGAGACAACGCGGCTCCGAAGCGCGGCGATGAGGAGGCCCAGCGCACCTTGGAGCGCGCGCGCGAGCGCCTCCGTCGCTGCGGCGCCGACGGCGTCGGAGCGTTGATTGCCTTGGTCGCGCAGGGGCCCACCGCCGCGCGCCTTCTGGCAGCGGAGGACCTGGCGCTTGTGGCGCCGGAGCGCGCCCCCGCCACCCTCGCCGACGCGCTGGATTCTCCCGACGCGGCCCTGCGCCGCGGCCTGCGCACCGCGCTCTCCCGCGCCCTGCGCAAAGAACGCGCGGTCGAGGCCCTGGGACCCCTGTTGGAGCCCCAAGCATTTGCCGCGCGACCTAAGTCCGTGCGGATCGACGTCCTGCGCGCGGGCGGCTCGGCGCTGCGCGACCTCGATGCGGCGCGTGCAGCTTTTGCGTCGCTGAGCGCTGAGGTCGACGACTTCTCGACGCACTATCTGCTCTTGGCGCCGGCCGCCGAGATCGCGCGCGGTGGTGACGAAGGGGCCATCGCATTTTTGCGTGGCGCCCTCGCGCCGAGCGCTGATCCACGCCTCCGCGCGCAGGCTGCGGCGGTCGCAGCGGGCGTGCCCGGGCTCGGCGCCGACGTCCTTCACGCGACGGCCGACGCCGAGCCGCGTGTTCGCGAGGCCGCGTTGAGCAACCTCGCGTTGGTCGCGGCCGCGGGTGTGGAGCGCGGTGCGATCGATCGCGCGTTGAGCGCACGCTTGCTGGGCGAGCCCTGGACGTTCGTTCGCAAAAACGCGCTCATTTCGCTGGCCGCGCTGCCCCCCACGCCGGCCTCCGATGGGGCCCTCGCGGGCGCCCTGAAAGATCCCATGGCCGAGCTCCGCGGCCTCGCGATCGACGGCCTTTCGCGGCACAAGGCGCGCGCCCACGCGCACCTCCTTCGCGCAACCTGGAACGACCGCCGCGAGCTGCTCGATTTGCGCGTTCGGGCGCTTTTGGCGCTGGCCGAGCTGTGCGACCCCGCCGATCTCGAAGCCTGGACCCTGCTCGCGCAGCGCGCCGCGCAGCCCGCCAGCGAGGCCGATCTACGGCTCGGTCAGGCCGCGATCTCTGCCCTCGGCACCTTGCACCCCGCCGATCTCGAAAAGCGTCTCGCCCCCCTCGTTGCGAATGAGGTGACGCGCGAAACCCGTGAGATCGCTCGAAAAGCACTGTCCGCCGGCGGCACCTGCCCGGCGCCCCGCTGACCAAAAAAGTAGTTAAAAATACCAAAAGTCAAGAAAACGGGGTGGGGGGGCATTTTTTTTGACGGAGAATCTTTAAGAGGGGCAATCGGCAATTGCCCATTGCCGAGCTTTTCGTTTAAGAAGGTAAATTGCGAAAACGCGGCTTTGCATTGAAACGGGCCCCGTTCGACTCCACGAAAAGACGTAACCTCATGATCTCCCGTCACGGAAACTTGATCGCGCCGTCGAAGCTGTCATACCGTGACGCTAATAATTTTTAGTAATACCGCCATCGGGCGGCTTGCCTCAGCAACCACAACACTCACCGCCGGGGAAAGCACATGCGAAAATCTCTTGGTCTTGCAACAACGCTCGGTCTCCTGGCCTGCGCAGGTTCTGCGTCGGCCCTGACAATCACCACCACCAACAACGCCTCGACGCTTGCGTCGGCGCTTTCGACCAACCCCGCCATCACCGTGACTTCGGCCACGTTCTCGGGCGGGACCACCTCCGCCGGCACGTTCAGCGCGGGCCCTTTGGCCATCGCCGACGGCATCGTCCTCTCCACCGGCAAGGCGCAAGACGCTTTGGCCCCCAACGATAGCGACTCGACGAGCTTCGCTCACCGCAAGCCGGGCAGCGCCCTTTGCGACCAGCTCATGGGCATGTCGGCCAGCTGGGACGCGGCCAAGCTGACGCTCACCTTCGATCTCGCCGCGGGCTACGACGGCATCTCGATCATGGAGATCTTCGGGTCGGAGGAGTACCCGGAGTTCGTGGGCAGCTCGTTCAACGACGCCTTCGGCGTCTACCTGAACGGCGCTCAAATCGCCTTCGATGGAAACGGCGACCCCATCACCATCAACAGCCAGTTCTTCGCGAGCGGCTCGGTCGTCGTGGCGCCCGCCACCGGAACCGAGTTCGACGGCTCCACCGACCTCTTGATGACCAAGGCGCCCCTCCTCGGTGGCTCCACCGGCAACGTGCTGGAAGTTGTCATTTGTGATGGCGGTGACACGATTTACGACAGCGGCGTGCTCCTGGCCGGGTTGAACGGGTGCGTCGGCAACGACTGCTCGGGCACCATCCCCTGCTTCCAGGTCGACGGTGACGGCGACGGCATCGACGCCTGCTTCGATTGCGACGACGCCAATGGCAACGTGAACCCTGGCGCCCCCGAGGTTTGCGACGGCCTCGACAACAACTGCGACGGCAACGTCGACGACGGCAACGTGTGCTGCCCCGACGTGGACGGCGACGGCGTGTGCGACACCTCCGACAACTGCTCCAGCGTGAACAACGCCAACCAGGCGGACGCGGACGGCGACGGCGTCGGCGACGTCTGCGACCC
>CAYLJT010000721.1:0-4522 GCA_964383995.1 uncultured Polyangiaceae bacterium | reverse complement strand
CGTGAAGTAGCGGCCGAGGTGCTCGCAATAGAGCTTGTTGCAGCCGTACATCGTGATGGGCATGTTCCACTGCTCTTCGCGCACCGCGCCGAGCCGAGCCTTCTCTTCGGCGCTCGGAAGGCCGTAGACAGCGATGGAGCTCGGGAACAGAAAACGGACCGGTCGACCGAGGCGCGCCGACTGGTTTTGAGCCACGCGCAAGAGGTGCAACGTGCCCTCGACGTTGACCTGGTGAGCAAGCTCCGGGTCGCGCTCGCCGCGCGTGGAGAGCAACGCGGCGAGGTGGAACACGGACTCGATTTCGTGGTGCGCCGCGATTTGATCGAGGAGGTATCGATCCATGATGTTGCCTGCATAGGAGGCAAGACACAGGGGTCGGATGTCCTCGGCGATGGGCGTCAAATCGAGCGTTACGACGCCGTAACGCCCGATTTCGTGGAGCTTCTTGACGAGGGAGCGCCCTATTTCGCCGTTAGCGCCCGTGACCAAGACAATCGCACGCGGCATGGCAGGCTCTCAGCGGATGATCTTGATGCGACCGCCGCCACTGCTCGTGGGAGCCGCCGTTGCTGTCGTGGACGGCGTGGGCACTGCGGACGGCGTGGGCACGGTCGTCGCGCTCGTGTCGGCGCCGAGACCGGCTTCCGGTTGCATGCGGCGATCGTTCACGGTGGCCTCGACCCAGCCGGGGCACAGCTTGCCGACGCCGCAGGGCCAGTTGATCAGGATCCAGTTTCCGAGGCTTCCCTTGAGGTCGACCCAGGTGCCCGCGGACAAGCTCCCGAGCTGCTTCGAGGTGCGGTCCGCGGCCTGAAACACCGAGAAACCCTGGTTGAGAACGCGGGTCCCGCTGGCAGGTGTCATGTTGGGGTACTGCGCCACTTCGCCCTCCCCCAGGGCCGCGTTGTTGGCCGCGGGCGGCGTTTCGCCCGCGGGGGCCGTCGCCGTCGACTCGCTGCCCGATCCGCCGCCCTTGTTGCACGCGGTGGTCGAGAGCGCGAGCAGCGCGACGAGGGATAGCGACAACGTGGTTCGCATGATCATGACGTTTTCTCCTCGAAAGGTTTGAAAATGATGGGGTCGAGATGGGTACTACCGGGCGCAGATGCTACGGCATTCGCGGCCCGTTGCGGGTTTCACTTGCGGGGTGGCGGTGGCGTCGTTTCCGACACCGGGGGGCGCTCGCGGAGGCACTTCTCCAGGGCCGTCGTGAGCGCCGGGTCCTGACCTGGAGGCAGGCCGGGGCGGCCCATGACATCGACGAAGAGCCGATCTTGAGCGATGCCGCCGCCGGGACCGAAGCTCATCCAAACGAACATCGCGCGGCCCTTGATGTTTTCGAAGGGGACCCCGCCGCCGAGACCACCGCGCCAGCTACGCGAGTCGTGGCTGTTGTTGCGGTTGTCGCCCATCACCCACGCTTCCTGCTCCGCGGCGTGAAAAGGCCCTTGGATCAGGCCGCAAATGCCGCCGCGACAGGAGAGACCGGGGGCGCATTCGTCGGCGCGCGTGCAGGTGTCGTCGTCGGGGTTCGAGTCGAACAACGTGAAGTAGCTCTTGTCTTCGAGGAACTCGACGAACAGCTCGGACAGGTGATTGTCGTGGCGAAACGAGCCCACGCGGCAGTGCGGCACGAGCCAACCGTTGATTACCGGACGGCCGTTGATCGCTTCGAGGGTGTCGCCCGGGGTGGCGATCGTGCGCTTGATGAAGTCTTGCTCCGGATTCTCCGGGAACTTGAAGACCATCACGTCGCCGCGGTCGGGGGGCAGGCTGCTGAACAACCGCGACTCGGTCATCGGCACGAGCGGGCCGTAGGCGAACTTGTTCACGAAGATGTGATCACCAACCATCAGCGTCGGGATCATCGAGCCGCTCGGGATCTTGAAGGCTTCGACCACGAAGATGCGCAAAATCAAGGCGACCGCGATGGCGATGCCGATCGACTCGCCGTACTCACGGAGCTCGCCCTTGCGCCAGCGTGAGAGGTGCTCGCCAACGACGCGATCGGCCTTGGCGTAGGCCGAATCGAAGGCGTCGACGGCGAAGCGCTCGGACCACATGGCGGCCTCGAGATCTTCGAGGGATTGCGACACTTTCTCGCGCTCTGTCTCGGTCAGCTCGCGCTCGATGTCGCGGCGCCGACCCTTCCAGATGCGCTGGGCTTCGTCGAGCAAGGCCCCCGCGTCTTCGAAGCGCGTGCGCGCGGAGGCCGGCAAATCGCGCCTGCCGGCGACGCCCACCGACTCGGCCAAGGGCAGGTCGTGGCGGAAGCGCCAGATGAGCATCGCGAACAGCGTAAAGAGCACGATGCCCGCGGGCACCTGCTGCTCCGAAACGAAGATGCGAAGGGGCCCCGCGGGGCCCGAGCCGGGGTCGGGCGTGAGCAACCAAACGCCACCGACCGCCAGTGCGAAGGGCGCCGCAAAGACCCAAGCGACGTAGAAGAGCCCACGGAGAAACCGTGCGTCGCGGACCCGCGGGCGTTCTTCTGGGGCCCGCGTTTCGCGGGCCGGTGAGGACTTGGGCTCGGGCAAGAGACGGCTCTTCTATACGCCGTGAGGCAATGGGGCAAGGTTCGTAGCGGCGTTATTGTCAGGGGGCTTCGCCCAGCTCGACGGCGTAGCTGACGTGCGCAGCGCGGTCGTCGAAGGCCTGCCCCGGCGGGTTGGTCCGCCCCGCCGTCGCGGTTTGATCGAGCACCACGAAGTATTGCCCCGGCGTGACGCGCACCATGCGCCTCCACAAAGCCCCGCCGAGCACGGGCTCGTCGAGCACCGGGGCGCCCGGCGGCGCCCCCGGCGCGGCCTCGCGCACATAACTTTGGAGCCACTGATCCCCCGAGCCACGCGGCACCACGATGACGTCGATGGCCGGCGCGCCCTCCACGAGGGCCGACAAATACAGGGCCCGATCTTTTTCTTTGACCTCAAACGGCCCCAGAAAATCCCTCTGACCTTCGTGGACCTCGGACCTCTCGTTGGCGAGCAGCTCGCGGCTGCTGCCCTCGGCGTCGAAGGGCTCGCGGGGGCGTTGTCCCTTGGCCAAAAGGCCCGGCGAAAAGGCCACGCGGCCGTCTTCGTCGCGGATCACCGTGAAGCCCTTGGCGAGCTCTTTGCGCATCAACTGGGGGCCAATGATCTCCGCCAGGCTCTGACCGCCCGCCGTGGGCAGGCCCAGCACGGCCCCCGCCACCGGGCGCTCCACGACGAGCGGTGTCCACTGCGCGGCCGTCGTCGAGCGCTGCCGGAAGTAGAGGTACATGTCGTCGTTATCGAGCTGAAAGTCCACGTCGAGCTCGACCGCCGCGCTGGCCTCGAAGCCCACCCGTTGCGTGAGGTTGGTCCAGGCGTAGCCGAAGCCCGAGAACTGCACGAACAGGTTCTTGTTCGCGAGCTCCTGGGTTTGGCACGCCATCACGAAGAAGCGGCCGAACGCGGGGTCCCCTTCGTGGAGCACCAAAGGCACGCTGCGACGGCGCATCTCGTCGCACATCGTGTCGGTGCCAAAGGCGATGACCGAGCGCCGAAGAGACTGGTTTTCGGGGTTGTTGATGACCCCGGGCATCAACGAGAGCGTCGTTTGACCGCAGCTCGCGCCGAGGGTCGGAGCCATGAGCGCCGCGAGGGCGAGCAGGCGAAAGAATGGGCGAATCGCCATGGTGCGGCAGGATAGGCGGAGGGCCGAGAGGGGCGCCATCCTCCTGTGATAGCGTCGCGCTCATGGCACTCGTCACTGTGGTCGGCGCCGGCGCATGGGGTACGGCGCTCGCCAAGGTTCTTGCGGACAAAGGCAACCCGACGGTGCTCTATTCGCACCGCGAAGAGCACGCCCAGGCCATCAATTCGGACCGGGAAAACAAGCGCTATTTGCCCAACGCCAAGCTGCCCGACACGCTGCGCGCCACGGCCGATCTGCGCACCGCCCTGCGCGGCGCCGATCTCATCGTGTTCGTCGTCCCCTCGCACGCGTTCCGCGACACGCTGAAGGAGGCCCGCGCCCACATCCCGCAAGACGCGCTCCTTTGCAGTGCAACGAAGGGCATCGAGAACGAGTCGCTGATGTTGATGAGCGAGATCTTCTTGGACGAGCTCGGCTGGATGAACGAGGCGCGATTGACCTATCTCTCCGGGCCGAGCTTCGCGAAGGAGGTGGCCGCCCAGCAACCGACGGCCATCGTCATCGCGGGCAGCAGCGCGAAGGCCACGGAGATCGTTCAACAACACTTCGCGACCGATCGTCTGCGCGTCTACACCTCCCCCGACGTGGTCGGCGTGGAGGTCGGAGGGGCCTTGAAGAACGTCATCGCCATCGCCTCCGGCGCGGCCGACGGCTTGGGCTTCGGGCACAACGCGCGGGCCGGCCTGATCACGCGCGGCCTCGCCGAAATCGGCCGCATTGCAGCCTTCAAAGGCGCCAACCCGCTCACCCTCGCGGGCCTCGCGGGCATGGGCGATCTCGTGCTCACCTGCACCGGCGACCTGTCGCGCAACCGCACTGTGGGCTACGAGCTTGGGAAAGG
>CAYLJT010000720.1:0-4529 GCA_964383995.1 uncultured Polyangiaceae bacterium | reverse complement strand
GTGGCGAGCCCCACGTCGATCACGGCCGCGGTTTGCACACCGGAGAAGATGGTCTTCGCCGCCAGAGGCAGCTCGATGCGACGAAGACGAACCCAGGGTGACAGACCAAGGGCCAAGGCCGACTCGCGCAGCGGGAGCGCGATGCCGGTGAGGCCGGCGTGGGTCGCGCGAACGATGGGCAGCAAGCTGTAGAGCGTGAGCGCAGCGATGGCAGGGCCGTCACCGAGGCCCAGCAGCGGGATCAGCACGACCAGCAAGGCGAGCGACGGGATGGTCTGTACGATGCCCGTGGCGCCGAGCACGAGCCGGCCCACCACGCGCGAGCGGGCCGCGAGGACACCGAGGGGCAAGGCCAACAAAAGAGCCAGAAACAGCGACACGGAGACCAGGCGCAGGTGCTCGCTGGTGTTGCGTAGGAGCTGCTCGGAGCGGCTCTCGACGTCGGCCACAGCGTCGCCTCCGAGCAGCGCGGCGACCTGCTCGGCGGCCACTTGTGCTTCGGCCACGTGCTCGATTTTGG
This sequence comes from uncultured Polyangiaceae bacterium, assembly GCA_964383995.1. Taxonomy (GTDB): domain Bacteria; phylum Myxococcota_A; class Polyangia; order Polyangiales; family Polyangiaceae; genus CAYLJT01. Next base: position 4,009 of record CAYLJT010000720.1, on the reverse strand, counting down.
CGCGCGCGTTCATGCGCACCATGGCCGCTTCGTCGATGCTGCCTTCGAGCTTCGACCACGTGGAGAGCACCTCGGGGTGCCCTTCGACGAAGGCGGTGCGCGCCACAATGACCGCTTGGTAGGCCGGAAAATAGCCCTGATCGTCGCGCAGGACGGCAAGGTCGTAGAAGGCGATTTCGGCGTCCGTCGAGTACAAGTCCACGACGTCGATCTGCCCTTCGGCGAGGCCGCGGTAGGCGAGATCGTGATCGATGCCGCGCACCTCCTTGGGAGCCAGCCCGTAGCGCGCGGCGAGCCCGGGATAACCGTCTTTGCGGTCCAAGAACTCGTTCGACAAACCGAAGCGAATCTCCGGCTTTTTCGCGAGATCGCTGATGGTAGCTACGGCCAGCCGAGCGGCCTCCGCGCGCCGCATGCCGAGGGCGTATGTGTTGTTGAAACCAAGCGGGCCGGAGACCCAGATGCCCTCCGCGCCCAGGGCGTCCTTCGCTGCGGCGAAGGTTGGCGGGCGGCCCCCGAGGATCTCCTCGCGGATCGTGCCCGTGTATTCGACGTAGGCGTCGATCGAGCCGCTTTTCAAGGCTTGGTACAGGATCGCCGTGCCCCCGAGCTCGCGCTTGTGCTCGGCCTCCGCCCCCGCACGACGCGCTGCGCCCGCGAGGATCTCGCCGAGGATCACCGACTCGGTGAACTTCTTGGAGCCCACCACGACGGGCTCGGCGTGGGCCGAAGGCAGCGCGGCGAAGAGCACGCACAGCGCGAACAACGCGGCCAGCGAACGCGCGCTCACGGCATGTCCCCCTGCGCGAGGATCTCGTGAAAGCCGCGGGAAGCGCCGACAAAACGCGCGACATCGGGGGTCCGCGGTGCGTCGGCGAAATCGCGCGCGACGCCCTGTTGCAGCACGCGCCCTTGCGAGAGCAACACGAGCTCGTGGCCGAAATAGGCCGCCTCGCCGACGTCGTGGGTGACGAGCACCACCGTCGTCCCCACGGCGCGGAAGACCTCGCGCAGCTCCTTCGAGAGCTCCCTGCGAATGACGGGATCGAGGGCCCCCAAGGGCTCGTCGAGCAGCAGCAACGCGGGCTCCAAGAACAGCGCGCGCATCAGGCTCACGCGCTGCCTTTGGCCACCTGAAAGCTCGTAGGGGTAACGATCGAAGAGGGCCTGGGGCAGGTGCGCGAGGGTCGCGACCTCGTCCAAGCGGGGCCCGAGCCGCGCCGCGTCCCAACCCAGCGTTTCGGCCAAAAGCGTGACGTTTTGTCGGGCCGTCAGGTGCGGGAAGAGGCCCCCCTCTTGGATCACGTAGCCCATGCGCTGACGCAAACGCGGGGCGCTCTTCGCGTCGACGCGCTCGTCGGCGAAGCGCACCTCGCCCTTGGTCGGCGCGACGAGGCCGTTCGCGAGACGTATCAAGGTGCTCTTGCCCGAGCCGCTTTCGCCGAGCAGCACGGTTGTGCGTTTGTCCTTGATTTCAAGGCTCAGGGGCCCGACGCCCGGGGCGTCGGCGAAGCGCTTTTCGACGTCGATGAAGCGGAGCAACGGGCGCTCGCTAACGCGCGCACGCGGCGCGGTAGAGCTGCTCGACGTAGGGCAGCGCCCGATCGAGGGAGGGCGCGTCGAAGAAGCGCAGGTCGAAGAGCGAGATCGCGAGGCCCCCGGCACGCACCTCCAAAATGCCTCGAAATCCCGAGGAAACGAGCAGCTGACGGAGGGGCATCGGCAGCGCCGCGTTGCCCTCGTCACGGCTGGGCGCCATCACATCGAAGCGTGCTTCGAGGGTCGGATCCCCGAGCAAGCTGCCCGGGCTCTCGCCGCGAAACAGCGAGCCCAAGCCGCTCGAAAGCTCGGTCATCACACCGCCTCCGCTCTTCGCGCGCACCGCCGCGCGCAGCGTGAGCTTCGGCGACGTGAGAAAGAAAGCCACCATGCGATCTTCGCCCGCGGCCTGCTTGAAGGGATCGGGATCGAAGGTCTCGACGATGTAAATGCCCGCGTCGTCCAAGCTCCCGCGCAGCTCGCGACCGAGCCGCGTGAAACGCGGCAGAAAGCTCATCGGATACCACGCAAGGTACCAATTTCCGTCGGGCGTCGCGTTGAGCACGAAGCTCTTCGTCGATGCCCACGCGCCGAGCGCGCGCTCCGCGGCGTAGGGGTCGTAACCGTAGGGAGGTTGCATGGACGGCAAGGCTACCAGAGCCGGGAAACGTAGTGCCGAACGTGAAGAGGGATGTTGCTGGGGCGCGCGGCGTGAGGTCGTGTTAGCCCACGCGCATGTCCCTCGCAGGCATCGCGGACGAGCTCACGAGCGACGCCATCACCGCGTCGTTTCGCATCACGCAGAGGCGGCGCGGGCATCGCTTTTCGCTCGACGATCTCGCCACCGCGTGGATCGCCGCGGCGAGCCCGGGTGAGGTGCACACTGCCCTGGATTTGGGCTGCGGCATCGGCTCGGTGCTGCTCATGCTCGCGTTCAAGCGGCCCGAAGCGCGGATGTTCGGCGTCGAAGCACAGGCCGAGAGCTTCGCGCTCGCCGAGCACAACGTGGCGGCGAACGGCATCGCGGCGCGCACGAGGTTGGTGCACGGCGACCTGCGCGAAGTCAGCGCGTGGTTTCCGGGCGAGCCGATGGACCTCGTGACTGGCACGCCGCCCTACCTGCCCATCGGCAGCGCGACGCCCTCCCCCGATCCGCAGCGGGCCGCGGCGCGCATCGAGCTGCGCGGAGGCGTGGAGGACTATTTGCGGGCCGCTGCGCGCGTCCTCGCGCCCCACGGCAGGGTCGTCGTGTGCGCCGACGGTCGTACGCCCGAACGCGTGCGAAGGGGCGCCCAGGAGGTCGATCTCACGGCCCTCCACCGCGCGGACTTCGTGGCCCGCGAAGGGGACCCGGGGCCGCTTTTTTCCGTGTGGACCCTGGCGCGCGGGGCAAGCGAGGTCGCGCCGACGATGGAGCGCGTCGTGATGCGTGACCGGGACGGCGCGCGCACCGAAACGGCGACCGCCATGCGCGCCTTCTTCGGTCTCACGGCGGGCGGCTAAACGGCTTGATTTCGCCTGGCCGCGCGAACACGCTCTCGACCATGCCTAACCCCACCGCCCTCTGCGAAACCTCCCTCGGTAATTTTACGGTCGAGCTCTACGTCGATCAAATGCCCATCACGGCGGGCAATTTCGTCAAGCTCGCGAAGAGCGGCTTCTACGACGGACTGCATTTTCACCGCGTCATCGCGGGCTTCATGGCCCAGTTCGGTTGCCCTTACAGCCGCGATCCGAAGAGCCCCCGCGCGGGCACCGGCGACGGCCCCGATGGCACCATTCGAGACGAGCACACGGCGCGCCTCTCGAACGAGCCCGGCACCCTGTCGATGGCCAACACGGGCGCGCCGAACAGCGGCAGTTGCCAGTTCTTCATCAACACCGCGCCCAACACGTTTCTCGACTGGTTCACGCCCGGTCAGTCCAAACACCCGGTGTTTGGCCGCGTGGTAGCGGGCATGGACGTGGTCACCGCCATCGAGAAGACGCGCACCGATCGCGACGACCGACCCGTGACGCCCGTCCGCATGAATAAGATTACGGTGACGGAGTAGACAGCACAGGCGCGCGCCGGGCCCGCGGATCGTCCCGGTAGAAGACCGCCGTCATGAGCACGAACGCCGTCCACAAGCCGGTGAGGTGGTAGAGCATGGTGTTGGGCCCAAAGAGCTCGTAGACAGCGCTCGACGTCGGCGGTCCGAGCAACATGCCGATCGCATAAAACACGTTGTACATGGCGTTCGCGCGGTGCAGGTCGGGGCGTGGCGTGACCACGCCCTGAAGCGCAAGGCTGACTGGTGAGATCGACGCCAGGGAGGCCCCCGCGATGAACACGGCGATCATCATCGGCACGTAGCTCTGCAAGAACACGAAGCCGAGCACCATCACGGTCCCGACCATGCCGAGGGAGCGCATGATGAGCAGGTGCCCGAACCTATCGCCCAAGCGCCCCGCGACGTTGGAGAACAAC
>CAYLJT010000719.1:0-4554 GCA_964383995.1 uncultured Polyangiaceae bacterium | reverse complement strand
TGGTAGAAGAGCACCTCGTCGTAGTCGATGTTCGAGTGGAAGAACGGCACCTTCAGCGCGCCCGAGTCGCCGTGCTCCAAGGGGCGTGGCAAGAAGGTGCAGATGGCCACTCCCGCCGCGACGAACGTCGCATGGGCGGAGGGGGGAAGGTGGTAGCGCTCGCTGGCGATGGGCCGAATGTCCTTCACATTCAGGCGGAAGGCGCACACCTCGCCCTTCCAACCCACCACGTTGATGGGGTCGAAGGGGTAGAAGACGCGCGTCACCTCACCCCGGCGCAGGATGCGCAGCTCGTGCTCGACCTTGCCAGCGTCGTGCGTCAAAGGCTCGGGGGTCGGCACGTCCAGGACGTCCAGATCGAAGAGCGCGTGCTTGCCAAGGAGACCCCGGTCGGGCAGGTTGACCTCGCCCCGCGTTTCGATCACCAGCAATTGGGTCAGGTCGGAGGGCTTGAGCCTGTACACGGTGCCGCGCGGGATCACGAGGTAGTCCCCCGCTCCGTAGGTAAGCGGCCCAAAGTCGGTCTCGATGCGCCCAGCCCCAGCGTGGACGAACAACACCTCGTCGCCGTCCGCGTTGCGGAACGAGTAAGGCATGGCCGCGCTCAGCCGCGCAAAGCTCAGGGTCACGTCGTCGTTCTTCAAAAATGCCACGCGCGACGTCAGGTAGTCCTCGGGCGCGCCGCCTCCGAGCTCGCTCACCGCCAGGCAACGGGGCTTGAGATCGCCCTCGATGCGCGTCCAACCCACGGGCGGCGCCGACCTGTAAAGGTGCGTGGCCTTCCCGAAGAAGCCTTCGCGTCCGTACTCTTCTTCGACCGTTCCCTGCGGCACATCCACGTGTGCCTGGCGCGTTACGCGCCCGCGTACCCAGTGCATTTTTGTCTCCGTGGGGCGCTCTCTAGCGCGCGGAATAGCAACAACCAAACGCAAAGATCTGCTACAAGTCGTTCGAAAAATATGAATAATAGCCTGACCCTCGATCAACTGCGCGTGCTCGACGCCGTGGACCGGCGGGGCAGCTTTGCCGCTGCTGCCGAGGAGCTGCACCGGGTGACCTCGGCGGTGAGCTACTCGCTAAAGACGCTGGAAGAGGCCCTCGACCTCACCCTCTTCGACCGCTCGGGGCACCGGGCCGCGCTGACGCCGGCGGGCCGTCGCGTGCTGGACGAGGGACGGTTGCTGCTCGAGCGCGCGCGGGAGCTCGACCAACTGGCGAGGGAGCTGCGCGGTGAGTTCGAGCCGTCGCTGACCGTCGTGGCGGATGGCGTCCTACCCATGCCGCCCATCATGCGCGCCTTGCGCACGCTGAGCCGAAGGAGCGCGCCGACCCGGATAAACCTTGCCATGGAATACCTCGGCGGCGTCCTGGAGCGCTTCGAGCGCGAAGAGGCCGACTTCATGATGGTCCTCGATTTCGCCGGCGACGCGCGCCACATCGCCGATCCGCTGCCGCCCCTCGAATTTCTGCTGGTGGCTCGGCAAAACCACCCCGTTCACCAGAGCAAGAAGCTCGATCGCAGGGACCTTGCCGCCTACGTGGAGCTCATCGTCAGCGACTCCCGAAGGGAAGATCCCCCCGGTCAGGGGCGCCTCTCGCTCGGCTCACCGCAGGTGTTTCGGCTCAGCGACTTCCACTCCAAAAAAGAGGCCTTGCTGGAGGGGGTGGGGCTCGGCTGGATGCCCAAGCACCTGATTCAACGCGAGCTCAGCAAGGGCGCCCTGCAAGTCATCGATTTTCGTGAGGGGCCGACGCACATCTTCCATCCGCACCTCGTGCATCGCCGCGGTGAGCCCCTGGGGCCCGCCGCCCGGGCGCTGCGCGACGCGCTGTTGGCGGGCCCGCAGGCCCGAGGGTAAGAGCTACCCGAGCAAGCGCGCAATCTCGTCGTGCGCCAAGGCGCCGTCGGCTTGGCCGGCGCGCAACAGCTCGTCGGCGTAGCCGCCGTCGAACAGGAGGAAGCTCGCGCCGTCGCCCGACGTCCCGGTGTCGTCTTCGAAGAGGGCCTTGAGCACCCGCGCGAAGGACAACCTTCCTCCTTCCCTTGCCAGGCGATCGAGGGAGTCGGACGCCATGCCACCGAGATCCTTCGCGGGCCTGACATGGGCGTACGGTACGCGCCGGTACGACGGTCGGTTATGGTTTGCCAACACTGACCTTGCCTTGTCCAAAGTCTCCCCACCAAGCTCTTCGATGGACTCGACGATGTCGTTGATGCGCGTCAAGCGGTCGAGATCGAACAGGATGCGATCGAGGAACACCGAGTCGAGCACCTTGCCGAGGATCTGACCAAAACCTGGGAAGGTGCCGTCGGGGGACGCGAGGTGAGACTCGGTCACCGAGCGGACGCTCAGGATGAACAAGGCGTCGGCGCCGAGGCACAGGGCGGGGCCGAGCGGCGTGTTGTTGCGCAGGCCCCCGTCCATGTACCAACGTGTTCCTACCCGCACGGGCGGGAACAACATGGGTATCGCGGCGGACGCCATGATGTGGGAAGGTCCGAGCGTGGTCTTGATGACGTTGGGCGCGTCGACCCCCTTCGACCAGCGGGGCACGACGTCCGGGCTATGGTCGACGAACAGGGCCGTCTTCCCCGTCGCGATGTCGGTGGCGGCGAAGGCCACGCCGTGCAGGCGACCCGAGCGGATCGTCGCGCGCAGATTCCTGAAATTGCCGTTCTGCGTGACCAGCTTGGCGATGCCGTCCACGCCCAAAACGCCCACCGGCGGACTGACCTCTTGACGGCCGAGCAGGCGCAGGCCCCCCGCACGCAAGAGCTCGCGCATCCCTTTGCGGTTGAAGCTGACCAGCTCGTCGAGCTTCAGCGAACGGTAGATCGACGCGAGGTGGTGGATACCTTCCCGGGTCAGGCCGTTCGCCGCCAAAAAGGCGCCGTTGACCGCGCCCGCGCTCGTCCCGGAAATGACGCAGATGGCGTCGAGCACCTCGGGCAGATGCTCGGCCACGTGGAGGAGCACTCCGACCTCGTACGCGCCACGCGCGCCACCGCCGGACAGCACCAGGCCAATCTTACGCTTTGCCATCGTCGAACCTACCCAAGGGCCTTTTCGTAGGTGAGGGCCGCCAGCAAGACGTCGAGCGTGCCGGCCAGCTCGCGGCAAGAGTGCATGCCCAGCATCGGCGCCCCCACGTCCACCGTGGCGATCCCGACGCGCGCAGCGGTGATGGGTCCGATGGTGCTGCCGCAGGGTAGGTCGGTGCGCACCACGAAATGTTGCGGAGAATAGCCGACGGCCTCGCAGAAGATCTCGAAATTCGCGGCGGTCTCGCCGTCCGTCGCGTAGGACTGGTTGGCGTTGCTCTTGATGACAAGGCCGCCGTTGATGCGCGGTTTGTGCTGCGGCTCGTGGAGATCGGCGTAGTTCGGGTGCAGGGCGTGGGCCATGTCTGCTGACACGAGGAGCGATCTTGCCATGGCACGCGCGAAGGCCTGCGCCGGGTCGGCGCCCTTCTCGGGGCGCGCCGCCGTGATCCGCGTGAGCACCTGTTCGAGCAAGGCGCCCGCGGCTCCGACGGCGCTGCGCGAGCCGCACTCTTCGTGGTCGTAGAGCACGATCACGCGGGTGCGAGGGGAGGTCCTGTGGGCCGCCAACAGCGCCCGCAGGGCCGCGTGGCAACTGGCAAGGTTGTCCAGACGAGCCGCCGAGACGAGCTCCTCGTCGACGCCCACGACGGCCGCTTTGGTCGTATCGTAGAGCGATAGATCGTAGCCCAAGATGGCGTCTTCGGGCTCGGACACCTGCTTCGCGAGCAACGTCAACAGGTCCATTTCCGCGCCGAGGCCCAAGACAGGCGTCATGTGCTTTTGAGCGTTCAAAACCAGGCCATCGGTGTTGACCCCGCGATTCAGGTGGATGGCCAGGTTCGGCACGCGGGCGATGGGGGCGTCGATCTTGATGAGGCGGTCGTCCACCTGACCATCTTTGCGCAGCAGAACCCGCCCCGCCAACGACAGGTCTCGGTCGAGCCAGGTGGAATAAAGAGCCCCGCCATAGACCTCCACGCCCACCTGGCGATAGCCATGCTTGGAGGCTTCGGCCTGGGGTTTCACGCGTAGGTTGGGCGAGTCGGTGTGGGCACCTACCACGCGAAATCCAGCGCTGCTCGGGGGCTCTTCGCCCACGATCAGCGCGATGATGGTGCCGCCCCGCGTGATGTAACGCCGATCGGCCGGCGAGAGCGCGAAGTCGTCTGCGAGAGAGAGCGGCGAAAAACCTCCGGCTTCGAGCCTCCGCGCGACCTCCGCGACGGCATGGTAGGGCGTCGGCGACGCGTCGACGAAGGCGCACAGATCGCGCGCCATCTCGACGCCCGTGCGGCGCAGCTTGTCCATCTCCTTGGGAGAACGAGGAAAACGTTGGCCGAGCGAGGTGTCCTTGTCCGTCATTGGCTCTCACCTTATCAAGACCCCGCCCGCTGGCCTATCCCCTCTTTTTTTCAAACTCTGGTAGTCTGCGTGCCGACGTGAGCGCTCGCCGAAAAACCTCGCGAAAATGGCCTCGTTGGCCGCTCCTCGCGGGGGCCGCCCTGGGG
>CAYLJT010000718.1:0-4562 GCA_964383995.1 uncultured Polyangiaceae bacterium | reverse complement strand
GACCAGGTTGTCGTAGTCGGTATCGTCGATCGGTCGCGGGAGCCCGTCGGGGAGGGGCGCGCCGAGGCCCACGATTATCAAAGGCACCGTGTTCGAATGCGCGACGACCAGCACGGCTTCCCCCGCGTGCTCGCTTTGGAGCGTCGCCACGATGTCCGCGACATCGTCGTAGGGCGTGATCCCGATGCCAAGGGCCTCGCTGAGCGGCGTGGCGGTGCCCATGGTGCGTCGCGTCGTAGTGCTGTAGATGGCTTTGATGTCCACGCCGCGCAGCAGGGAAGCGAGCTCCCGCGCGCGCGCTTCGCCCGCCTCGGACAGCGGGACATCGCCCTTCCCTTCGGCCTTCTCGGCGTGGCGAGCCACGTACACCACGCGGTACGGAGGATTGCAGGCGGCGACCGCCGCGAGCAAGAGCACGGAGAGGGCCAGCGCAAGTCCGCGCAGAAGGGCCGGGCCAAGGGGCGCGACCTGCCAAAGTCGACGTCGGGAGAGGCCTAGAAATGCGAGAGCGCGTTGAATGAAGCTGGTCATGTTTTGGAGTCCCTCGTCGTGGGGCGTTACGGGCGTTGGGATCGCAGGTGCCGATAGATCAGGAGTAGAATGAGCGCGCCAAAGAGGATACCAATGGCTACTATCCACAGCGCGACGCGCTCCGGCCCACAAAGGCTGACGCAAGCGGCGGCTTTCGTCGGCCGAGCTATCGGATCCTTGTAGTCAGGCACGCCATCGCCGTCGGAGTCCGTGTCCAGGTAGTTTGGGATTCCGTCGCCGTCGGGGTCGTCCGTGCCCTCGACGCCGTCGGGGATCTCGTCGTTGTCCGAGTCATGATCGATGGCATTGGGGATGGTATCACCGTCGCTGTCCAGCCCAGGCTCGCCTTCGTCGATCCCGTCACCATCGCAGTCGCGCGTCCCCGGAGGGCAATACCATGCACCTGTGCGAGCGAAGATGAAGCGCTCGGTTGTCCGAGACAGCTGTGGCACCGCGACCGTATTGACGGGACTCGAACCTGGTCGCGACTCGCCGGGGTCGTTGGTCGTACTTCCGTCCGTGGTCATCGAGGCGCGCACGCGGTACATCCCGCTGTACGTGAAGCCGCCGACGTCTGCGCTGTATTGGAACGGCTTCTCACCCGCGACGGGCCAGAGCGCGTGGGTCCCGTCGGGGCGCTCCAGAGAGGCGCTCCATGCCACGTCGCGGAGCCCGGTCATATAGCTTGGATACAGCGACAGCTTCGCCGTCTCCGAAGGGTTCAAAACGAGCGTCTTGTCGAGGTCGGCGAAGAGATCCACCGTTGGATTTTCGGCGGCAATGATAAGACGGCCCGTCTGACGCGGCGCGGCTCCCGAGGCCGTTCCGATGCGCAAGGTCCACGTGCCGGCTTCGGGCCCAACGAGCGACACGATGAGGAAGTACGGATCGCTTACGACGGTGACGCCCGGGCCCGGGCTCGCGCTGTCGAACACGGCGCCGCTTGGCGCGCGAAGCTCGGTCCGCACACCGAAGCCTTGCATCTGGGCGAGGTCGCCCGCGAGCACCGCGCGCGTTCGCTCGGTGCCCGGCTCGACGACGAACGTCAGTTCCTGGTGACCTGGCGCCCCGTCGTAGCCTCCAGCCGAGGTCGCGTCGGCGGGCGTCCCTTCTTTGCCCTTGCGATCGAGGTGCCCTTCTTTGGCTCTCGCGTCGACGAGATAGGGTGTTTCAGGTACTACGATCCCCGCGTTCTGCCACAAGCTCCACAGCTCCACCATGCCTGTGACCAGGGCCGTACCGTCCCGCCGATCCAACCGCGTTCCCCGCGTGTTGCTCGATACGCTCGACAGCGTCGCGTCGTTCGACGCATCGCCAGTGGACATCGAGTAGATGCGGATGCCGGCAGCCTGGTAGCTCGGGACAACCGTGGTGGGATCCGGGCCATCGGTGTTCACGCCGTCGGTGATGAGCAAGACGGCCTTCCCGGCTGCGGCACCTGGTTCCGCATCCAGCATGGCTTTGGCTTCCGTGAGGCCCCGCGCGATGGACGTCTGTCCGCCTGGGAGCAGGCCCGTCACGGCGCCCTGAAGGTCCGCCAGGTTGGCATCGATGGCGCGTATGGTGCGGTCTTGCCTTGCCGTGGACTCAAACGAAACGATCCCGGAGCGCGACCCTGTTCCTGAGGAGAGCGCGAGGAAGCTCCGGCCCGCGGCGCGGACGAACTCGATGCGCGCCTGACCGCAGTCGTCGGTCTCATCGACCGCTCCGTCGTTGTCGTCGTCTGCGCCGTTCGCGCACACCTCGCCCCAATCGTTATTGACGTTCCAGGACATGCTGCCGGAGCGATCCAGGACGAGCACCACGACATTCGCTGCAGTGCACAGGTTGTTGAACGTCGGCGCTACAAATCCCGCAGGCGCGGCCTCGACGGGTAGGTTGGCGGGGGCCCTCAAGAAGGTGTGCCGCGCGGCAATCTTCTCCCAGCAAGACTGGCCTTCCCCTTTTTCCTGCTTGGAGTCTTCATAGCGCAGGGTGGTGGTGTTCCAAGCGCCGCAACCCGCCGCACAGGGCGCGCCCGTGGCGCTCGGCGGGTTGACAAGGCAGGCCGTGTTGTCGCCTGGTAGATCTTCGTGCGTCGTTGCCGTGCAGAGCTCCGTCCACGTGCGACCCGGAATCTGCTGCATGAGGCATTGTCGTTGCTCATCGTGGGCCGGCGGTGACTCCTCGATGCACCAGCCTGCGCCGTTGCAGCTCGTCTGGTCCTCGGTGTACTCGTCGTGGAGGCCGAAACCAAGGTGTCCAAATTCGTGTGCCCAGACCGCGCCGGAGTCGCTGAAGAACTGATTGATATGGGCCCCCGAGCTGGCAAGGCAGTCGAGGCAACTGTTCGAGCGGATCGGCTGCGAAAAGAGCCAGAAATCGGCGAGATCCTCATCTACGGCGCCGCAACGAATGGTCACTCTGCCGATGCGTAGCTGTCCATCGGAGGCGTCCCACCAGGTGCGGCTCATGGTCTCCGCTTCGGTCTGGATCGTGGCCAGGGCCTGATCCGTAAGCGGGAATCGCACGTTGAACGTGAGGTCCATCGTGCCATCGCTGTTGATGGAGCCGCTGGCGCCGTAGCTCGAACGGGGCAAGATCAGCCCCAAGACGAGAACCAGCCCGAGGAGCGGGGGACGGCAAAGGTTGCGCGATCGCGTCATAGGTGGGCCCTCCGGCGGGATCCTCCGCCAACGTTGGGTCTACGCCGGACGAGGCGCCATCTGACGCCGTGGCGAGCACGCGGACGTCGATCGACCAAGGGGCCTTGACGAGGGCGGTGAAATGACGCCTATCATCACGCATCGTGACGTTCCCAAGGCCCATCCAGCGCGCGCTGCATCCCTTCGGGGCTTTTTGCCTGCTCGGTCTGTTGGTCGCTCCAACGGCCTGCAGCGACCTCAAGATCGACAAGCCCAAGGCCCCCGACATGAGCGCCCTCACGGCGGTCTACGAGGCGCCGAACGGCACCTTCGACGAGGCGGTGGTGAAGGCCTTCGAGGCGGATCTCATCGCCCGCGTGCCTCTGGCCTTGAAGCTCGGTCTGGACGTCGAGGTTGGGGGCACCGCCGACGGGGCGGTGGAGGCCAGCGACGATCCCGAGGGTCAGACGCAAGCGACCTGGCCCGAGGCGCAAACCCAGGCGACCGACGAGGGCAGCCTCATCCAGGGCTCGGGGTTCATCGTGGTGACGCGCATCTGCGACGGCTGGGAGTCGCCGCCCAAGGCGGACAAAGCCAATGGCACCATGGTCCTGAACCTGGGGTTCACGGACGACGGCCTCGACCCCGTGATTTGGGGCACGGTGACGGACTGCAAGTACGTCTTCGATGGCTCCCAGGTCAGCCTGGGAGGGGTCGGCAGCGACAACGATGGGGAGGTCCGACTTCGCGTCGAAGGCAAGCAGATCAAGGAAAACCCCATGCTCTTCGATGTGGATCTGGAGGCGGTGATCGACGGCGCGCCCAGCCACGTGGACTTCGACTTCCGGATCCTGCCCGATGGCAGCATCGAGATGCGCTCCCCGGTTCCCGACGGCAGCATCATCGGCAGCGTGAAGGACAGCACCCTGATCGAGGTGCGCGCGCAAAATGGCGTGTTTGTCTGCGACATTCCGGCAGGAAAGTGCACGAACGAAGCGGGCGACGAGGTTCCGTTGTGACACGTCGCCAAGGGAAAGGTGCGGTTTCGGTCCTGGTAGCGGCAGCGGTAAGCCTCTTCGGTCTGTCTGACGCCGCGGCCTACCACACGAAGGACGATCGACCGACCGACGGCACCGCCTACACCAAGAAGCGCGGCACCTTGCGTGCGGGTCTCTGGAAGGCGGAGGCCAGCATCTTCGACGAGGTGACCGTCGGAACGCTCACCTTGCCTTGGTTGCTTGTGGTGGTCAGCGGCCACGCGAAGTACAAGTTCTTCGACGAAGATCCGCTGGCGCTCTCCGCCGGTCTCGCGTTTCGCTACCTCGACCTCGCGCGCTTCGGCGGCCTGGAAGACAAAGACATCGACGCCAAGCTACGGAAGCTACCCGAAGCTTTGCAAAAGAAAAT
>CAYLJT010000717.1:0-4567 GCA_964383995.1 uncultured Polyangiaceae bacterium | reverse complement strand
CGCCCTGTTGGCGTACGCGGTGCCGCGCCGCAAAGAAAGGCGCTATGCCCGCGTCGCCCACGTGGCGACGAAGTTTCTGGCCGATGGTAGGCCGCCCGAAGGCCTTTATTGAGCCGCGAACGCTGCATGGGCCCGGCTGTCCGAGCCGCGTCCCCTCGGCCCGCCTGACCACTTCGCGCTTGCATCCTGGGGCAGGGCGGACCTAGGACCAACCATGCGCTCAAGGTCCCTCCTCGCCCTGGTCCCCATTCTCGCCGCTATTGGCTGCTCCCCCGCCGCGCCGGAGGCCGTTGCCCCGCCCCAGCCGGCCAAATCGGCGGAGCCGCCCGCCGCCGATGGCCCGCCCGTCGCCGAGAAGCGCCCGGTCACGAACGAGTACCACGGCGTCAAGGTGGTCGACGACTACCAGTGGCTCGAGGACAGCAAGAACCCGGACGTCCGCGTCTGGAGCGACGCGCAGACGAAGCGCGCCCGATCTTACCTCGACGGTCTACCCATGGTGAAGGCCCTGCGAGAGCAGATCACCACCATGAAGACCGCGCAATCCGCGGCCTATTTCGCCCTCCACCAGCTCCCTGGCAAGACGCCGACCTACCTCGCCCTGCGCTTCGACCCGAAGGCCCAGCAGCCCGTCCTGGTGCTGCTCACCTCCCTCGACGACCCGGGCAGCGCCCGCGCAGTGGTGGACCCGAACGTCATGGACGCGTCGGGCGGGACGACCATCGATTTCTACGAAGCTTCCCCCGACGGCAGCAAGGTGGCCGTGTCCCTCTCCAAAGGCGGCACCGAAGACGGCACGCTGCACATCTTCGACGTGGCGACGGGCAAGGAGACCGGCGACGTGATCCCCCGCGTCAACGGCGGCACCGCTGGCGGCTCGGCCGAATGGTCGGCGGACGGCAAGTCCATCTACTACACGCGCTACCCGGCCCCAGGCGAGCGCGCCGCGGAGGACATGGGCTTTTACCAGCAGGTTTATCTGCATGTCCTCGGCAAGGACGTCAAGGAAGACACCTACGTCATCGGCAAAGACTTCCCCCGCATCGCCGAGGTCGAGCTCCACCGCAGCGAAGACGGCAAATGGATGGTCGCCCAAGTGGCCAACGGCGATGGCGGCGAGTTCGCCTTCTACCTGCAAGACGCCAAGGGCACCTGGACGCAGTTCGCGAAGAACGAGGACAAGGTCATCCACGCCGAGGTCACCAAAGACGGCGGCATCTACCTGCTCTCCCGGAGCGGCGCGCCGAAGGGTCAAATCCTGCGCATCGAAGCGAAAAAGCCCGATCTTGCCAAGGCGAAGGTGATCGTGCCACAGGGCGAGGGCAGCATCCGCAACTTCCTGCTGACCGACAAGCGCATCTACGTCTCCAAGCTCGTCGGCGGCCCCGTCGAGGTCGAGGTGTTCGACGCCAAGGGTAAGAGCGTCGGCAAGCTTCCCACGCCCCCCGTCTCCTCGGTCGGTCAGATGGTCCACCTGGAGAAGGACGACATCCTGTTCACGGCGCAGAGCTTCATCATGCCCCTCGCCTGGTTCAAATACGCCGGTGGCAAGGCCGAGAAGACCAAGCTCGAAATGACGTCGCCTGCCAAGTTCGACGACGCCGAGGTTGTCCGAGACACTTGCACGTCGAAAGACGGCACCAAGGTGCCCATCAACATCATCCGCAAGAAGGACGCGAAGCTCGACGGCTCTCACCCCGCCTACCTGACGGCCTACGGCGGTTACGGCATCAGCCTGTCCCCCCGCTTCAACGAGGACAACCGCATTTGGCTCGACAAAGACGGCGTCGTGGCGGTCGCCAACCTGCGCGGCGGCGGCGAGCTTGGCGAAGAATGGCACCTTGCCGGTAACCTTGCCAAGAAGCAAAACGTCTTCGACGACTTCATCGGCTGCGCCAAGTACCTGGTCGACAAGGGCTACACCACGCCGAAGAAGCTCGGCATCGTGGGCGGTTCGAACGGCGGTCTGTTGATGGGCGCCGCGCTCACCCAGGCCCCCGAAATGTTCGGCGCGGTAGCCTCTTTCGTGGGCATCTACGACATGCTGCGCGTCGAGCTGACCCCCAACGGCTCGTTCAACGTGACCGAGTTCGGCACCGTCAAAGACAAGACGCTGTTCGAGGCGATGTACGCCTACTCGCCTTACCACCACGTCAAGGACGGTCAGGCCTACCCGCCCGTGCTGTTCGTGACCGGCGAAAACGATCCCCGCGTCGACCCTTGGCACTCGCGCAAGATGACGGCGCGCCTCAACGCCGCCTCCCCCGCGTCACGCGTGCTCTTGGTCACCAAGGCCGATGCGGGCCACGGCGTAGGTGGCTCGTTGAAAGACGAAATTCAGGACACCGTCGATCTGTACTCCTTCCTGTTCGACGCCCTCGGCGTCAAGTAGCGCAACGCGAGCCCGGCGGCTCACCGTCGGTTTTGACGCCCCGACACGTAAGGTGTCGGGGCGTTTTTTCTTGCCGTACAGCGGTTGGTTACGCCGTCGCCTCGCCGCGCTTCGGCGAGGTGGCGAGCGCGGCGGCTCCGAGCAGCACGGCGAGAATCACCGCCAAAATCCCGTTGTTTGCCAGCTCGCCCAAGCCAACCCCGAGGGCCTCCACCTTGTCCGGAAACTGACCAAAGTGGTTGCTCACGGCGACGAGGCCCGTCGATAAGCCGAGCATGCCTTCGATGAGCACGACCACCAGGCCGCCGAACAACCAGCTCGCCCGCAGCGGCGCCTTCCGCGTGCTCGCCACGGCCGCCGTCGCGATCGCGGTCGCCACCATCAACCACATGTTCATCCCACCGGCCTGCATGAAGTCTAGCATTGTCGTCTCCGTGGTTTCCCGCGGGGCCCCTTGCCGCCGCGCCGTCGAGAACCCTCATAGCGACACCCGTACCAACGCAGATCGCGGCGAAATTTCGGGAAATCGTCGCCAACTGTCCGCTTTACCGGACAGCCGGGCTTGTCGCGGCGGCCGTTTTGAAGGACACCTCCTCCGTCATGACGCCTGATTCGGCTCGCCGCTTCCTGGTCCGCCCCCGCCCGAACCCCCGCGCCAAGGTGCGGTTGTTCTGTTTTCCCCACGCCGGCATCGGCGCCTCGACCTACCGGCCCTGGTCCACCGACCTACCCATGCTCGACGTCGTGGCGATTCAACCTCCCGGTCGCGAGAGCCGCATCAACGAGCCATCGTTTCAGGACTATCGGCCCTACGTCGACGCGGTCGTCCCGGCGATTCAGGGTCTCGTCGACCTACCCTTCGCGTTTTTTGGACACAGCCTGGGGGCGCTGATCGCCTTCGAGACCTGCCGCACCCTGCGCGCCCATGGTCTACCCATGCCGTTCAAGCTGTTCGTCTCCGGCCGTCGCGCGCCTCACCTCAACACGGGCGACAAGGGCCTGTCCCAGATGTCCGACAAAGACCTCCTGGAAGAGCTGCGCAACTACGGTGGTACACCCGAGGAGCTGCTCGCCAACGAAGAGCTGATGAGCCTCATGTTGCCCATCGTGCGCGCCGATTTTCGCGTGCACGAGGCCTACGTGCACGAGCCCGGCGAGCCCCTGAATATACCCATGGCCGCCTTTGGCGGCATCGGCGATCCAGAAGTGCCAAGAGAGCACATCGACGCCTGGCGACAGCACACGAGCGCGGAGTTTTTGTTGCGCATGCTGCCCGGCGAGCACTTCTTCGTGCTGCGCGAGCGCGCCTTGGTGCAAAGGGCCATCTTGACTGACCTTGCCTCGCGTCTCGGTAGCGGTTAGGGAAGGTCATGGGTAAGACGATCCGACTGACCGCCGCCGACGGCTTCGAGCTCAACGCCTACCAGGCCGAACCGCAGGGCAAGCCGCGTGGAAACATCGTATTGTTTCAGGAGATCTTCGGCGTGAACGGCCACATCCGCAACGTGTGCGAAAGGTTCGCAAAGGAGGGCTACCGCGTGATCGCGCCCGCCCTGTTCGACCGCGTGGAGCGCGATGTGGAGCTCGACTACAAGCCGGAGAGCACGCCCAAGGGTCGAGCCCTCCGTGGTCAGCTAGGTTGGGATGCGCCCTTGCTCGACGCGACGGCCGCCTTCGAGGCCTTGAAGGACGGCAATCGGGTGGGGGTCGTGGGCTATTGTTGGGGAGGCTCGTTGGCCTTCCTGTCGGCCGCGCGGCTACCTTTCGTGAGCGCAGCCGTCGTCTACTATGGAGGTCAGATCGTCCCCTTTCGGGAAGAACGGCTGACGTGTCCCGTGCTGATGCACTTCGGCGAGCGTGACGCCCTGATTCCGCAAACCGACGTGGAGCAAATTCGAGCGGCCCAGCCCGCCGCGCGGGTTCACATCTACGCCGCCGACCACGGCTTCAACTGCGATGAGCGGGGCAGCTTCGACGCCCAGGCCTCCGCCCTGGCCTGGTCCCGCACGCTGGCCTTTTTCGGCGAGCACGTAGGCTGAAGCGCAGGACCCATTGGCGTCATCACGAAGGCCAGCTCGGAAGACAACACCATTTTCCTAGTGCCGCCCGTCAGAAGTGCCGCCATGGATGAACCTTGGGTCGGGCGGCGCTAGAGAGCCGCGCAGCGGCTCCGGG
>CAYLJT010000716.1:0-4575 GCA_964383995.1 uncultured Polyangiaceae bacterium | reverse complement strand
CGATGAACACGTCGCGCGGAACCACCTTGTGCCCTCGGACCTCGACGGGATTGAGATCGAGGAGCCCGAGCTCGCGGATGGGGCGCATGATCGCGACGTGCCCCGGATAGCGGAGGGTCTTGTACTCCATTGTCTGGAGCTTGCCGCGGTAGGTCCAGGGCATGGTCGACAGGCCCCCGGCCGTATGAAAGGCCTCGAGCTCGCCGAGGGGCGCGGGGAAGGTCACCGGCACGAGCTCGGACAGCGCATCAATTTGCGCGGGCTGGCCGTCGCGCAAGATCCACGAAGGCGTCGTGTAGTAGTCGAGGGCGCCCTCCAGCGAATAGACAACCATGTAGTTGAGCGGGGGCTCGGGCGCCTGGGGCAGGCCCCCCACGAACAGGCGCGCGCTGTGAGCCGTATCCAAGCGGCGAATGCCCTCCGCCGTGAGGACATTGACCATCCCGGGCGCCAGGCCCACGTCGGGGACGATGCGACAACCCTTCTTGGCGGCGGCCTCGTGAAGCTCTTTTTGCTTCCAGACAATCTCCGTGTTGCCGCCGAGATCGGAGAAGTGACAGCCGGCCTCGACCGCCAAGCGGGCCAGATCGAGGTTGAAGTAATAGGGCGCCGCCGACAGCACGCTCTTGACGCGCTGCATGAGGCCGAGGAGCGCGCCGTGGTCGCCGAAGTCGACGGGGCAGAGCTCGAGCTTGCCACCGCCGAGATGGGATTTGATGAACGGCTGCAGGTGGTCAAAGCCTTTGTCGGCGATGAGCACGCTCTCGGTTGTCGGCTCGCGGAGTAAGTCGAAGGCGCAGGCACAGCCTTGCTTGCCGGCGCCAAGAACGAGGTAACGCATCAGACACTCCTGTACGGCGGAGCACGCCCGAAACGGGCGGCGACGGGACCATAGTCGGGGGGCCATGAAACACCAAGAGGACCCGTGAAACGCTCTTTCGCGGCCCTCGCCCGCGGTCTATCAACCCCCCACCATGCCCCTTGAACGTGCCCGTAGGTCCGTCGCGCGCCTCCGCGCCATCGCCCGTGGCGAGCTGCGTGTCGACGCGCCGCGCCTTCGTTTGCCGGCCTCCGAAGCGTTACCCCTGTTCGAGTCGCAGCTCGCGAGCCGCCTCGTCGATGTCGAGGCCAACGCGCTTCGCGCCCGAAATCAAGGCTTTTACACCATCAGCAGCGCGGGTCACGAGGGCAACGTCAGCCTCGGGAGGCTCACGCGGGTCAACGATCCGGCCCTCTTGCACTACCGAAGTGGCGCCTTTTTCGTCGAGCGCGCGCGCAAAGATCCGAACGTCGATCCGGTGTTCGAGCTGCTCTTGTCGCTCGCGGCGTCCGCCGACGACGCGATCTCGGCCGGCCGTCACAAGGTGTTTGGCAGCGTTCCTCTGCACATTCCGCCGCAAACCAGCACCATCGCTTCGCACTTGCCCAAGGCCGTGGGCATGGCGACGGCCATCGTGCGCGCGTCGCGTCTCGGCGTCGAATGCCGCTATCCGAAGGATGCGATCGTCACGTGCACCTTCGGCGACGCGTCGCTGAACCACTCGACGGCGCAGGGCGCGATCAACGCGGCGTCGTGGGTCGCGTATCAAAAGCTGCCCTGCCCGGTGCTGTTCGTGTGCGAGGACAACACCCTCGGCGTGAGCGTTCGCACGCCCGATGGTTGGGTCGAAGCGCGCATGCGCGCCATGCCCGGCATCACCTATTTGCAGGGCGACGGCCGCGATCTTTCGGCGAGCTACGAGGCCACGAAGCGCGCGATCGATACCTGTCGCTCGACGCAAAGCCCGGTGTTTTTGCACCTGTTGACCGAGCGCTTGTGGGGCCACGCGGGCAGCGATCTCGACAGCGAGTATCGCAGCGCGAGCGAGATCGCCGAGGCCGAGCAGCGGGATCCGGTGGCCCTCAGCGCCATGAGCTTGCTCGAAGCGAACGTGCTCGATGGGCCGGCGTTGCTCGCGCTGATCGACGCGCTGGAGGCGCGTGTGAACGAGCGTTCGGCGGAGGCCGTGAAGCGCCCGAAGCTCACGACGCGCGCCGACGTGATGCGCAGCATCGCGCCCTCGAGGCCGGAGATGGTGGCCGAAGAGGCGCGGCGCGCGGGCTACGCGGAGCCGCCGGCGGACGCTGACAAAGCCAAACCGATGGGCCTCGTGATCCGCGCGGGGCTTCTGGATTTGATGCGCAAATACCCTGAAATGATGGTGTTCGGTGAGGACGTCGCGCAGAAGGGCGGCGTGTACGGCGTGACCGTCGGCCTCTGGAAAACGTTCGGTCCGAAGCGCGTGTTCAACACCTTGCTCGATGAGCAAACGATCCTCGGTTTGGCGCTCGGCGCGGCGCAGGTGGGCCTCTTGCCGGTGCCCGAAATTCAGTTCCTCGCCTACCTCCACAACGCCGAAGATCAACTGCGCGGTGAGGCCTCGACGCTGTCGTTTTTCTCCGATGGAAAGCTAAAGAACCCGCTCGTCGTGCGCATCGCGGGGCTCGGCTATCAAAAGGGTTTCGGCGGCCATTTTCACAACGACAACAGCCTGAGCGTGCTGCGCGATTTGCCCGGCGTGATCGTGGGCGTGCCCTGCCGCGGCGACGACGCCGTGCGCATGACGCGCACGTTGATGGCCCACGCGAAGATCGACGGCCGTGTCTCGGTCATCGTCGAGCCCATCGCGCTCTACCACACGCGCGATTTGTTCCCCGGCGACGGCGCGTGGTGCTTCCCCTTTCCGCCGCAAGACAGCGCCATCGATGTGGGCGAGGTGGGTGTGTACGGCGACGGCCAGGACCTCGCGATCCTCACCTATGGAAACGGTGTGCTCTTGAGCTTGCGGGCCGCGAAGCGCTTGGAGAGCGAAGGCGTGCGCGTGCGCGTGATCGATCTGCGCTGGATAGCGCCCCTGCCGCTCGACGCCGTTCGCAGGGAAATTGCCGGTGCTTCTGCGGTCCTCGTGGTGGACGAGTGCCGCGCGTCGGGCAACGTGGCGGAGGCCATTGGGCTTGCGCTCATCGAGGACACGAGCACGAAAAACAAGCCGTTTGCCCGGGTTTCTTCGGCCGATTCGTTCGTGCCGTTGGCCGACGCCGCGAACCTCGTGCTCGTGCAAGAAGACGAAATCGTGGCGACGGCGCAGGGCCTTTTGCGAAAGCCCGCCGTTCTTGTCTAAGCTGCTCGCTGTCGCGACGCCTTGTCGCGCACCAAGGAGCGACCCATGACCCGACACGTAGCCCTCGCCCTCTTCGGATGCCTTTCGCTGACCATCGTCGCCTGCGGCGGTGACGACGAGAGCGGCTCGGGCGGCAGCACGTCGACCTCGGCGTCGACCACCGCCAGCACGAGCGACGCCACGTCGAGCAGCTCGGGCTCGGGCGGCAGCGGCGGCATGGGGACCGGGGGCTCGGGCTCCGGCGGTGAGAATCCCAATCTGATCAATGGCTGTGACCCGGCGACGGCCGACGACTTCACCGGCGACGGTGTGGACATCGTGTTTGACAGTTTCTATTACGACCCTCCCTGCGTGCGCGCGAAGCTCGGCGACAAGATTCGCATCGTGGGCGACTTCACGGCTCACCCCATTCAGGGTGGCACCGTCTCGGGCGGCGTGGCGACGCCCGACGCCACAAGCCCTATCTTCGCGCAGGCGAGCGACCCCTTCATCGTGCCCTTCTTCCAATCCCCAGGCACCTACCCCTACTACTGCACAGCGCACTACGGCTCGGGGATGATGGGCGTCATCTTCTTGGACCCCTGAGCGCGGCCACGAACTCTAGCCTTTGATCAACGTCAGATAAAACCGCACCGCCTTCTCATAGGCGCTGACGGCCACGCGCTCGTTCGTGCCATGAACACGGTCGAGATCTTCGGTCGTCACGTGGAAGGGCGCGAAGCGATAGACACCGTCGGCGAGGTCTTCGTAGTTGCGCGCGTCGGTGGCGCCGAGCACCAAGTAGGGCGTGGCGATGGCCTCGGGGAACACCTGCAAAATGGCCGTTTCGATGCGGCGAAATCCGTCTGTTTCGGCCGAAGAGACGCGCGAAGGCTCCTTCGTCCAACCGAGCGGGCTCACCTTGACGCGCTCGTCGTCGACGACCTCTTTGATGTGCTGAAACACGCCATCGACCGTGTCGCCGGGGAGGATGCGGAAATTGACGACGACCTTGGCCAAGGCAGGTAAGACGTTGTCCTTGGTGCCCGCCTGAAAGATGGTGACGGCGGTGGTCGTGCGGATCGTCGCGTTCGTCTTCGGCTTCGCCGCCAAGATGCGCAACAATACGCCTTCCATCACCTCCAAATTGGCAATTGCCAGCTTGTTCCCAAAGGGCATGTCGGGCCCCAAGCGCTGCAGCATGGACAGCGTCGGACCCGAGAGGCGGGCGGGCATCGGCTCGCCTTCCAGGCGCGTCACGGCCCTAGCGAGGATGCCGATCGAGGTGTTCTCGGGGGGCATCGACGAATGGCCACCCGCCGCCTCCACCGACAGCTCGAAGCTGGCATAGCCCTTCTCGGCGACGCCTACGAACGCAATCGGCGCGTCGACGCCGGGCACCGCGCCGTCCACGACCATCCCGCCCTCGTCGAGC
>CAYLJT010000715.1:0-4583 GCA_964383995.1 uncultured Polyangiaceae bacterium | reverse complement strand
GTTTGCTACCCAAGCCCCACGTGGGCGGCGGCCTCGTGCCGCCCGTCTCACCCACCGTCGAGGCGAACGGTTTGGGGCTCGCGCGCGGCGCCGACCCCACGAGCTGCATGGGAGATCCCACGCCGAACTTCGTGATCACCGGCGCCGCCACGGTGGAAGTGAACGGTCGTCCAGCCGCCCGCCGCACGGCGCTCACCCTCCACCCGGGCCCCAGCGGCGAACGCGGTCAGCTCTTGCACGGCGCGGCCAACGTGCTGATCGGCGGTCCGAGCGCAGGGGTCGGCCTCGGTCAGGTGGGCGCTGGAACCGCCATGTGCGAGGCGGTCAAGTCCGGCCGTGGCCAGGCTGGGCAGGCCCACCAGAGCTACAGCAACTGTGGCATCGAGTCGACACGCCAGATCATCCAGCAGGCAACGGGCAAGACGATCAGCGAGGACGAGCTCTTCGATGAGGCGCTGCGCGAGGGAGACTGCGTGCGCGAGACCAGCAAGCCGACCGAGGCCGAGAACCGCCAGGCATCGGGGGGCACGACCAACGAGAATCGGGAGAACATTGCCGCGCGCCACGGCGTCACGTTGCGCCACGAACCGCAAACCATGGACAACGTCGCCCAGGCTGTCGCCGAGGGCAAGGGCGTCATCAGCTCCAACTGGGCAGGCATCCTGTGGGACACGACCCAGGCGGGAGCGCACGCCATCGTCGTTACAGGTGTCGAGTTCGACGCCGAGGGGCGGCCCTGCGCCGTCATCTACAACGACACAGGTACGGGCGAGTGCGGGGCGCGGGTCGACGCGGCTCGCTACGAGCGCTCGCTCATGACGTCGATCTGGCCGCTCGATGTTACGGACGCTCCCATCTACCCATGAAGGAAGAACATGCACATTCGATCCGTCGTCGAGCTGAACCTCATTGCCATCCGGCGAGCGACCCAAGAGCTACCGCTGGAAAAGGCATTCTTGCTACCCTTTCCGAAGCGTGGGGAGGACACCTTGGAAGCGTGGCTGCTGTGCTACGACGTCTACGGCCCGCCAAAGGCGCGCCGGGTGGACCGGGTCACGCACCTTGTGCAGGTCGACGCCGTCTCGGGCGACATCATCGCGTTTGGCGCCGTAAAACAGGAAGACCTCGGCATCGATGGCAAGGTCGACGCGCTGCCCCCGGCCTCCGCGCCCTTGAGGATGGATGGCATGGTCTACGCCGACAAGTGGGACCACCTGCTGGACATCTCGCGACCGCTGTGGCGAGCCTTCGCGACCTTGCCAGCCACCGACTTCGTCCCTGTGAAGCACGCCAAAGACTACCTCCAGACCTTCATGGAGATCGTGCCCCCCACCCTGCTCCCGTTCTACGCGCCCGCGCGGCCCTACTTCGACTACCTTGGTTGGGCCGCCTCGCGCCCCGAACCGTAATCACCCCGCCAGGCAAGGCAAGCCCCAAGGCCGCCCTGCCAAGTCAAGGCGAAAACCGCCCCACCAGCATGTCCGCCCCGCCCGCGGAGCTCAGCGCGTTTCCGCCCACCTGGGTCACCCCGTTGGCGAGCCCCAGCCAGAGCAGCTCGCCGTTGGGCGTCGCCGCCACCGCCTGACCCCCTTGCGCGGTGCCGTCTCCGAAGGCCTTCCCCCAGTGGTACGCCCCGGTCGAGCCCTGCAGCGTCATCAGGAAGGCGTCCGTGCTGCCCGCACCGCCCAAGGAGCCACCGCCAAAGTTGACCGCCTTGCTGATGCTCCCGGTCAGGGCCAGATCGCCCGCCGCGAGGTACGCGACGCCGTAGCCGTAGCTCAAGCCCGAGGCGGCGCCGAAGAGTTTACCCCATTGCAAGGTGCCGCTCGTCGACCACACGCCGGCGAAGACGTCGTACGTGCCGGTGGCGGCCTTCTGACCTGCCGCGCCGAGGTCGATGGTCCCGTTGACCGATCCGGCCACCGCGACCTCCCCAAGCGGCCCTACGGCGATGCTCTGGCCGATACCGACCCCGCTCTTGCTGGGGGCTCGGCTCCACGCATCGTTGCCCGCGGCGTCGAGCTTGGCGACCCAGAGGCTGGTGCCGCTTACCGCCGACACGGTGCTGCTGCCGAAGTCGACCGTGCCGCCCATCTCGCCCGTGAGGTAGATGTTGTTGCTCCCGTCCACCGCCACCGCGTTGGCCCCTTGGTCCGCGCCGTCGCCAAACGTCTTGACCCATTGTTGGTTGCCCGCACTGTCGTAGGTCACCACAAAGATGTCGCCCTGCCCTTGCGTGGAGGAGCAAACGACGGCCGGCGGCGGCGAGCACAAAAGATCGCCCGTGAAGCGGCCCGTCACGATTACCCGTCCTGCGCCGTCGACCGCCACGCCCGCCGCGGTCGTGAAGCCACTGGCCCCCAACGCCTTGACCCACAACGGCGTGCCCGCGGCGGACAGCTTGGCGACGAAGGCATTGGTGCTGCCGCCACCGCTCAGCGTGGTTGCCCCGATGGTCAGGGTGCCGCTCCACTGTCCAGCCACCACCACGTTGCCCGCGGCATCGAGGGCCACGCCGCGGGCGGACTGGGCCGATGCATCGCCGTAGCGCACGCTCCAGACGGACGCGCCGTCGGCCCCGAGCTTGGCCACCACCACGTCGTCGTTGCCCGCGCTGACCAGCGCGCCGTTGCCAAAATCGATGGCGCCCTTGGTAGCCCCCGCGACGACCACCGCCGTCGCATTGGCGGCCACGGCGAACGGTGTATCGGTGTCGCTGCCCCCGAAGATCGCCGCCCACACCGTGGCCGCGCAGGCGGCGCCGTCACAGTCGTTGTCGAGCTCGTCGTCGCAGCTCTCCAGGCCGGGGAGCGTCTCGCCCAGGCACTCGCCGTAGGTCGTTCCCGACGCATCGCAGGTCGCCGTTCCTCCCGCACAAACGCCTACGTCTTCCGTGCCCGCCGGCCCCGAGTAGCAGCTCGCGACCGTCCCCGGCTCGCACAGGCAGGGGCCGCTCGTCGGATTCGGGTCGCCATCGCAGTCGTCGTCGGCGAGGGTGGCGCAGGTCTCGTCCAGCGGCAGCACCTGGCCTTCGCAGGCGCCGTACCCGCTGCCGTCGGCGCTGCAGGTGTGCTGTCCCCCCACGCAGGCTCCAACGCCCTCGGTACCCGCCGGGCCCTCGTAACAAGGCTCTTGCGTGCCAGGCGCGCAGACCTCAGCGGCGCCCCCATGTCCAGCGCTCCCGCCGGTCCCCACGTCGCCACCGCCCGCGCCCGCCGTTCCACCTTGACCCCCGGCGCCGGCAGCGACCGCGGGCGACCCAGGGCAGGTGGCGGTGGCCTCGCACGGCTCGCTGATGCATGCCGGAAGCATCAGCGTGCCGAGCCCCAAACCCATCCAAGAACGCCACCGCGACATGCCTTCGTCTCGCTTTCGCCAAGGTTATCGGATCGAGCGGTCAAAGGCGATCAACAACCACCCCCGCACTTACCGCACAAACGCCACCACCGCGCTCACGTTGTCCGGCGCGCCGGCCCGGGTCGCCGCCGCGACCAGCTCATCCACCGCCATCTGCGGGCTTTCGGCGCGTCGAACGATGCTCTCCAGGGTGGCACGAGCAACCATGCGCCACAGACCGTCCGAGCAAAGCAACAGGCGGTCGTGCCTTTCGAGCGCGAAGGCGGCCGTGTCCGCCGGCAGCGTCACCCGCGTTCCGAACGCCCGCGTGACGCCGCCCGGCCGCCCATGAGCCTCGGTGCAACAGCGCAGCACGCCCTCGTGGAGGTGAAAAACAGCGCCGTCCCCCGCGTGCACCACGTGTGCGACCGATTCGGCCACGAGCAGCGCCGAAAGACCAGCGGCCATACCCCAGGCCGGCGGCGCCCGATGACCGCGCTCGTACACCACCTGGTTCGCCCAGGCCGCCGCGCTCCACAGCCGCCCCGCGGGGCCGTGATCGTCGAGCCGACGGGGCCAGGTGGGATCCGCGTCCGCCAACGCGTCCACGAGGCACGAGACGGCCAACCACGCGGCCTCCTCGCCCAGGGGCTCACCGCCGATACCGTCGGCCACCACGAACAGCCCCAGGTCCACGCGCGCCGCCCAGGCATCTTCGTTCCGTTCGCGCAGCCGGCCACGAACAGAGAGCCCCGCCGCCGAGCAGATGGGTAGATGACCAGCCGGCAAGCTGTAGGTCCCGGACCTGCGGGTAGGCACGTCCAGGTCCGCGTCGCGCTCGCGCGGGTCGTGCGGGAGAATCGCGGTAGGTTTCGTCATGCTGGCCTTCCGGAAGGGGTACGAAGGGCATTGTCGTAGTCGGGCCGAGGATCGGATCGCGGCGCCGCCAGGGGCAGCGCACCGAATCTTGCCCGGACATCGCCGCCGGGGAGCGCTCGGGGTGTTGTTTGGGTTGGAGGGCGCGCTGCGAACGCTGGTAGCGAAGCGCGTGGAAGACCGGCCGTCGAGCATGGCAGAGGCGTGGAGCAAGGCGGCGCCGCTGCTGGCCCGAGTGACATTGCGGTGGTTTCCATGGAAGGGCGTTTGCTAGACCTGGAAAAGCGCGACAAGGCGGACCCGCAAAAGCCCCTCCAGATCTTCACGACGCGCCTGGGATGGGCATTTGCGGATGTACCGGTTGACCACCC
>CAYLJT010000714.1:0-4608 GCA_964383995.1 uncultured Polyangiaceae bacterium | reverse complement strand
GATCGCATCCGAGCCGCCGCTCTGCTCGGTGCCTGGTCGGTCGAAGCGCCGAAGGACGGCCTTCCCCACTACCTACTGGCCCGTCAATACATGCTCGCGGGGGATTTCGAAGAAGCGGCAGAGAGCCTCGAACAAGCCGCGGCGCGAACGATCGAGCTACCGCGGGTCGCGGCCGAAACGATGCGTCTTCGGGCGATCACCGCATGTGGCCTCGGACACATCGAAGAGGCCCGCGAAATCGCGGCCGAGTACGCTCACCTCCCGGTCCCCGCCTCGCGCAAAGAAGGCCTCGCCGAGTTCGCGGCGCGATGCACGAAGCCCATGGTGCGGCGCGTTGACGCTTCCCCCGGTCCCCGCTAAGGAGCCGCCCATGGCTGAGGACGACGGCGAGCGCGACGACGGCGAGCGCGACGATAAAGATCGCCGAAGCCGCTTCGAGCGCGCCGTCCCCGAGGTCGTCAAGCGCTTCGTCGAGCGCGCCGTGGAGAGCGGCGTGGAGCGGCTCCAGGACGGCCCCGAAAATCTGCGCAATTTCGTCGGTGAAATGAAGCTCCCCAAGGAGCTCATGCACTACCTCTTCACCCAGATCGACGACACGAAAACGGGCCTTTACCGCGTGGTGGCGAAGGAAATCCGGGACGTCATCGAGCACACCCAGTTCGCGGACGAGCTGGCGAAGATGCTCACCAAGCTCTCTTTCGAAATCAAAACCGAGATTCGCTTCGTACCGAACCTCTCAGCCGGCAAAGACGACGAAGAGAAGCACGAAGGCCTGCCGAAGCCCGAAGTCAAGGCGCAGGTCACCATGAAGGAAAAGGGCAAATAGGCCTCGGATTTTCCGCGGCGGCTCGGCGGTGCCGTGACACCGACGGCGAGCAGGAAGCTTTGTGACGATGACCAAAAAGCCGAAAACTGGTGGGGAAATCGACTCGTATTGCACCAAGTGCAAGCTCGATCTGACCCACCGCATCATCGCGATGGTGGGTGAACAGGTAAAAAAGGTCGAGTGCAAGACCTGCGGGTCGCACCACCTCTACCGAAAGCCCAAGACCCTCCGCGATGTCGAGGCCGACAAGGCCACGCCGTTCAAGCGCAGCGACGGCGCCCCCGCGAAGGCCGCCAAGGCCGCGAAACCTGCCCGGGCGCGCACCGGGAAAACGGCCTCCGAGCGCGGCGCCGCGGCGGCGGCCCGGGAGCGCGAGCAAACGGCGGTGTGGGAGAAGTCCATCGCCGGGCAGCCCTCCTCAGCGTTTCAAGCCTACCGAATCACCTCGGTATTCGCGGGCGGCGAGCTCATTCGGCACTCCAAGTTCGGTGACGGCGTCGTCTACCGGGTGCTCGATCGCGGCAAGGTCGAGGTCTTGTTTCAAGACGGCCCGCGCACGATGGCCCACGGCCAAACCGTCTAAAGACCCGCTCGGCGCCTCAGGGGACGACGATCATGTCGGCTACCTCGGGCGCACCGTAGGTCGCCTGCCCGACGCGCACCTGCAAGTTGGGCAGGATGCGCACGTCCGCAGGCTGATGCGTGTGCCCCGCGAGCACGAGCAGCTCGCGATCGGGACGCTCGCTCATCACACGCAGAAGCACGTCGCCGACCGCACGGCAGGATAGGTGGGGCAGCCAGGTGTCCTTCGTGACCCGCCCCTGGTAGCGGCACGCCTCTCCGAAGGGTGGAATGTGCGTGAGCAACACCACCCGACGAAAACACGCGAAAGCCTCGGGCAGCACGCGCTCGAAATGGGCCGCGGCCTCGTCGCCTAGGGCGCCGAGCTTGTGCCAACGCGCGGTTTGATCGAGCCCCGCCAGCTCTTCGATCAGCAC
This sequence comes from uncultured Polyangiaceae bacterium, assembly GCA_964383995.1. Lineage (GTDB taxonomy): Bacteria > Myxococcota_A > Polyangia > Polyangiales > Polyangiaceae > CAYLJT01. Next base: position 2,784 of record CAYLJT010000714.1, on the reverse strand, counting down.
CCAATCGGCAAAGGCGATGGGTGAGCCGAAGTAGTCGCCGTTTCGGCCGTCGGCCCACGCGTCGTGCCCCACGAGGGCTGTCTCGGACGAGAGCTCCACGACCCCCGCGACGTTCATCCACGAGAGCCAACGGGAAGCGCCGACCTGGGCCTCCACGCGGCGGCGCACGTTGGCGATGCTGCTCCGGTAGAAGTCGTGGTTGCCGAGCACGAAGTAGATCGGCCGTTTCAGGTGCCCCTCGAGGGTGGCGAGCTGAATCGTCAAGTCGGTGCTCTCGGCGAGGTCGCCGGTGAGCAGCACGCAGTCCGGCGCTCGGCGCGCGATGGCCTCACAAAACGCTTTGATTTGCGGCTCGCGGAGAAAATTCAGGTGGACGTCGGTGGCCCAGGCGAGCCGCTTCATGGCCCCTTGGCGGGCTTCAGCGCCGAAGCGGGCAACAGGCCTACGCCCACCGCCGCGCGAATCACATCGGGGTTTTGGCGATGGCTCGCGATCAGCCCCCGCACGAGGTCCGCGCCGCGCAGGTCTCGCGCCGTGCTCATTGCGAGGGCCGCCGTGAGCCGCAGCGAAAATGAGTCATTTTCCGCCGGTACCTTGAGCTTGCCGAGGATCGGCGCGGCCTTCGCGGGTGACGCGCGGCCGTTGAGGTAGGCCTCGACCCATTTGCGCTCGGGCTCGTAGCGCTCGCCCAAGTTGGTGAGCGCGCGCGTGCGTTCGGCGGGCACTTCGGCGTCCAAGAAGGCGCGCTCGATCAGCGCCGGCCGCACGAGGGGCGCCCCCGCGAGGACCTTGCGCGCCTCGTCCAATTTGCCCTCGTAGCGCAGCAAACGCCCGCGTCGTTGGGCGCCGAGGGGCGTCGCGAAGATGTCCGCGTGGGCCCCGACCAAGCGCTCGGCGAGCTTGAGATCGCCTCGATCGAGGGCGGCATCCACGGCGATGATCGGGCCCCACACGTCGCGGCGTACGGCGAGCGCTTCGATTTGCTCGACCGAGAGCGCGCGCTCCCCGCGAGTGCGCTCCTGCGCCGCAGACACGATCGCGTAGCCGATGGCCTCGGGGTTGCGAATGAGCCCGGCAAGCTCGGCCAAACGCTGGGTTTCGGCGGTCTCGTACGCGACGAGCGCGCGCACGGCGGAGACCGCGGGCCCATCGAGCCCGGTGAGCTGCCGCTGCGCCTCCTCGGCGCGCCCTTCGAGCAGCGCAACGCGCGCCGCGAGCACGTGAGCCGGCGCGTAGGTGGGCGCCGTCTCCACGGCGCGCGTGGCGGCGTCGCGGGCCACGCCGATTTCGCCGAAGCGCAGCGCAAGCGTGCCGCAAAACACCGCGGAAGCGGGGGCGTCTGTCTCGGTCACGGCCATCGCGAAGGCGGCCGCGCGCGCGCTGCGATCGCTGGCGAAGGTCGCAGAAAGGGCCCGCGCGATCCCGCGCAAGGTGACCGGGAGCTCTTCGGGAGGCGGCAGGTCGAGGGGCACCTGCCCGGCATTTTCTCGGGTCGGATCGAGGTAGCTGGCGAGCGCGTCGAGGGTCCGTGTCTCGGCCCGCCCGGGCGTGGTTTGAAACAGCTCTTGCACGCGGATGACGCCCTGCGCGTAAGAGCCGCCGAGCAACAACGCACGAGCGAGGCGCACCTGCGCCGCGAATAGGCTGCTTTCGAGGCCGAGGGCGGCTTTGTAGCGATCCACCGCGCGGGCGTCCCCCACGAGCTCCATCGTGGCGCCCGCTGAAAGCTCGTACACCGCGTGCACGCGGCGCGCGGGATCTTGGTCGTAGCGCGCGACCAGCGCTTCGGCGCGCGACGCGTCACGCGTGCCCACGGCGGCCACGACGTCGAGGTAGGCGACCTCCGCGTCGGATGCGCCGAGGTCCTCCGCACCGCTGATCATTTTCTGGAGCTCGCCCGCGATCGAGGGCTCTTGCTCCAACACCTCGAGGGCCCGAACGCGCGTCAGGCAGGTGGCCACCTCGGCGCTCGAAGGAGCCAAATCCAAGGCCCGCGCGAGGTTGTCGTTCACCACTTGGGTGGCCGTGGGGCCGCCCGCGGAGAGCGCCGCCGCGGCTTGGTAGCAGAGCTCCTTCGCGTCCTTTTCGTTGGCCTCTTGGCGCTGCCACAGGGCCACCGCGACGGGCACCGCGATCAGCGCGAGGGCCAGCAGCGTGACCAGCGTACGCGTCAGGCCGCGCCCCTTCGCACGGCGTTGATCCAAGGTCGGAGCGGCCGCGATGCTCGCCGCGTTCTGCTCGGTCGCCGTGCTCTCTCTGGGGGGCTCGTGCCGGGGAGCGGCCGCTTCCTTGGGCGCGTCGTCTTCGGGTGGTTTGTCTTTTTTGCGATCGTCCTTGCGGACGTACACGAAATTCGCCGCGGGCTCGGGCGCCTGGGCGACCGGGGGCGGCTCGGCCGAATCGGCGATGGCGTCGGCCCACTCGCGGAACGGGGCCGTCCATTCGGGCGGTGGGGCCGCCAAGAGCGCGGGGTTGATCGAGGGTTTGTGGCCCACGCCGGCCGCGGCGCGGGAGAGCTTTCGCTTGACCTCGCGGGGGATGGCCTCGCGCCCGTGGGTCTTTTGAGCTCGAACGAACTCCCGCATGCTCGCGCGAAACACGCGCATTTCGGCGTCGTTCGCGCCGCGCGCGATGGCCCCCTCGATGGTGGCCTCGGCCCGGCGTGAGTCGCCCTCGCCGAGCAAGACCCCCGCGAAGAGCCGCGCCTCCGGGCTGTCGAGCGGTTCGAGGCGCTGCGAGTGCTCCAAGATGGCGTGGGCCGCGGCGAGCTCATCGGCGGCGATG
>CAYLJT010000713.1:0-4612 GCA_964383995.1 uncultured Polyangiaceae bacterium | reverse complement strand
CGCCTTCCGGATAATACTGAACATCCACAGTCTGCAATAGACTCGTAATCGTCTTGGAGGCCGTCTCGTCGACGCCGCCATCTTCAATTACAAAATCATGCGAGCCTTCTCCGCGCTCTATCTCCTTGGGGAGTTCGACCTCGCCCGGCTCGAGCTCCAAGGCAGTCGCCACGCGGTCGAGAAACACGCGCTCGTCCACGGCCAGATAGCCGTCGGCCAGCGTGATGCGCGCCGCCAGCTCCAGGGCCGCGCGGCGCAAGCGGGGCTCGGTCAGCTTGTGGCGAATCAGGCGCAACCTGTCCGCCCGATCTTCGGTCTCGGTGGGCACACCGACGTGCTCCACCAACGCGGAGACCACCTGGGGCCGCAACGCGCCCTGCGAAGCCGCCACGATTTCGTCTTCGAAACGAGCCCTCTCCGCGGGCGTCACGGCGCCGTCGGAGTAGGCCGCGAGGTACATGAGCTGAACAAAGGCGACGAGCTTGTCGAGCTCCAGGTTGGCGAGCGAAAGCTCCGTATCGTCGGTTTTCATCGACCTCCAGCTCTACCACGGCGGCGCGATGGGAATAAGCGTGGGCGCGTCGGCTATGCTGCTCCACCGCGTGAACGCCTCCGCCAACTCTCCGTCCGAGCCGCCCGCTTCTGTTCCCCCGCCCACGCGCCGTATGCGGCTCGCGAACGAGCCCCATCCGGGCGCGCCGCCCGGTACGTTGCACATCGACTCCACCGAGCGACCCAACATCGCGCTCATGGACTACTGCGTGGAGCATGTGCACGAGCACCCGATCGAGCGGATCGACGAGGTGGTGCCGTACCTCGAGGATGAGATCGCCTCGGTGACCTGGGTCGACGTGCGAGGCCTCGGCGACAAGGGCACCTTCGAGCGCCTCGGGCAGATCTTCAGGCTCCACCCACTGGCCCTGGAGGACGTGGTCAACGCGCCCCAACGGCCCAAGACCGACGTGTACGACGATCACCAGCTCGTCATCGCGCGCATGGTGAAGCTCGACGGTGATGGGCGCATTCGACCCGAGCAAATCGGCCTTTTGTTCAAGGACGGCGTGGTGGTCACGGTGCAGGAAGAAGCCGAGAGCGATGTGCTCGAGAGCGTGCGGGAGCGAATTCGCAAGGGGCGTGGCGTCATCCGCAAGGCCGGCGCGGACTACCTCGCGTATTGCCTGCTCGACGCGGTGATCGACGGCTTCTACCCGGTGCTCGAGAAGCTCGGCGAACGCTTGGAGGACCTCGAGATCGAGGTGATGGCGGCCAAGCGCAATCACAGCCGCGATATCCACGAAATCAAGCGCGAGCTGCTCACCGTGCGGCGCGCCATCTGGCCCCAACGGGACCTGCTCAACGCCCTCGTGCGCGACGACTCACCGCACGTGTCGAAGGAGATGCGCCTCTACCTGCGCGACACCTACGACCACGCCGTGCAGGTCATGGACATGGTGGAAACGTTCCGCGAAATCGCGAGCGGTCTCATGGATCTGCACCTGTCGAGCACCTCGAACAAGATGAACGAGATCATGAAGGTGCTCACCATCATCTCGACCATTTTTCTGCCGCCGACCGCCATCGCGGGCATCTACGGCATGAACTTCCACGACGACGTTTCGCCCTACAACATGCCCGAGCTGCATTGGGTTTACGGCTATCCCTTCGCGCTTTTCTTGATGGCGACGAGCATCACGCTGTTGTTTCTTTTCTACCGACGCATGGGCTGGATCGGCAAACGGGAGCGATAGACGCGCGCGGGCTTTTCCCTCGGGCTCACTTTCTGGTACGACGCCGCCCGTGAGAAGCACGCTCGTCTTTGTCGCCGCATCGCTGTCCATCGCCCTCGCCTCCGCCGCTTGCTCGCGCCAAGCCGAGGGGGAACGCTGTAGCGTTCTCGCCGGCAACGACGGAAGCGACGACTGCCAGGACGGCCTCGTGTGCACGCCCGGCACCGAGCTCGGCGGCAACTCGGACATCTGCTGCCCTCCCTCCGGCAGCACTCACCCCGCGTGCATCCCAGGCGCTCTTTCCTCGAGCTCTTCGTCCGCGACCTCGTCCACATCGTCCACGTCGACGAGCAGCTCCTCCACGAGCGCGACGGGCGGCGGCGGTGGTGCAGGGGGTGACGGAGGCTCCGGCGGTGCGGGCGGCGCGGGCGGGGGCACCGGCGGTACGGGCGGCTCTTAGGCGTGAGCGTCGAGCCGCGGCCCGTCCACGTTCGCACCTTCATCAGCTCGCGTTTTGCCCTCGACGGAGGCGCCATGCACGGCGTCGTGCCCAAGGTCTTGTGGCAGCGCGTTCACCCGGCCGACGCCGACAACCGCATTCGCTTGGTGTGCCGCACGGCCCTGGTCGACGAGCCCACGAGCGGCGCGCGCACGCTCATCGATTTGGGCGCGGGTCAACGTTGGAGCTCAAAAGATCGCCGTCACCACGCCCTCGAAGAGGGGCCCGACGTGCCCGACGTGTTGCGCGAAGCAGGCGTGGATCCAGACAGCATCAGCCACGTGGTGTTGACCCACCTGCACTGGGATCACGCCGGGGGCCTGCTCACACGGCAGGGCGATTTGGCCTTTCCGAACGCGGAGCACGTGGTGGGCGACGCGTGCCTGCGCCGCGCGCTGGCGCCCTCACCGCGGGAAGGTGCCAGTTTCCGCGCCGACCTCGCCGAGGCCCTCACCACCACGAAGTTGCGGCGTTGGCGGCCCGGTGAGCCCCTCGCGCCGGGCCTTGAAGGGCGCTTGTTCGGGGGGCACACCGAAGGCTTGATCGTGCCCCTCGCACGGCACTGCGACAACGCGCCTCCCCTAGCCTTTCCCACCGATCTCGTGCCCACGCGCAGCCACCTGAAGCCCACCTGGATCATGGCCTTTGATGTGGAGCCTTTGCGCATCGTGGCCGAGAAACAAGCGCTCTTCGACGAGCTCGGCCGCTTGGCAGGCGGCCTGTGTTTCTACCACGATCCCGACGTCGAAGTGGCGCTTACCGAAACCGTGAATGGCAGTGTGACGCTGCGCGCCGGGCCCTTCCCCCTGCTCACGTCCCCAGTCATGCCCCCCTGAGCTTCCCCCGCGGCAAGCGCGGCACAAGCTCCATGAAGGCCGCGACCACGTGCCTTCGGCGCCGTTCTTCGAGGCAGGCCACGTAGCTCACGTGCTCCAGCACCGCATCTTCGAAGGGAACGGCCACGAGCCGCTCGTCCCGGGCGCGCTCGCGTTCGATGATCACGCCCACCCCGAGCCCAGCCGCCACCGCCTCTTGCAGCGCCTCGCGACTGCCGATCTCCATCGCCACGCGGAGCGCGACGCCCTTCTTCTTCAAGGCCTCTTCCAGCAACTTGCGCGTCATGGAGCCCTGTTCGCGCAGCAACATGGGGAGCTCCGCGAGGTCCTTGAGGCGCACGGAGCTTCTGCGGGCCAAGGGGTGCTCTTTGGGCACGAGCAACACTTGATGGCTCTTGGCGAAGGCCACCGCCACGAGCCGCGGGTCCTTGATGCGGTCGCTGAAGGTGGCCACGTCGGTGCGGCCTTCCAACAGGTCTTTGAGCACGTCGTTGGAGTTGCCCAGCGTGAGCGACAACGCGACGTCCAGGTAGCGACCGCGAAACGCCGCCAACAACCGCACGGCGCCGAAGGGCTCATCGGCGCCCACCCGCAAATTGCCGCCCAACAGCGCCCCCGCCGCGCCCAACACCTCTTCGGCCTCGCCTTCGAGGGAGGCGAGCCGCCGCGTGATCGAAAGCAGCTTCTCCCCCACGCCCGTGAGCACGACACCCCGGCGACCGCGCAGGACGAGCTCCACGCCGTGGACCTCTTCGAGCGCGTGGATTTGCATGCTCACCGCCGGCTGGCTGACCCCCCAGGCCTCGGCGGCCTGCGTAAAACTGCCCGTTGTGGCCACGGCGTGGAAGGCCCGCAGTTGCGCGGAGGTGACCGCGCCCTTGGGCTTGGGCAACGAAGAGTGGGACATCAATTTTTCTTATAGCCGCGTTCAAGCGAAGTGCTTGGACGAATCCACGCGGCGCGCGCAGGCTTTGAGGCATGAAGAGCGTGCGCAACATCGAGGCGGTCATCTTCGACTGGGCGGGCACCACCGTGGACCACGGCTGCATGTCGCCCCTCGCCCCCTTCTTGGAGGTGTTTCGGCGCCGCGGCGTCGCCCTCGACCGCGAGGTCGCCCGTGGGCCCATGGGGGTTCACAAGCGAAACCACATCGAACGGCTGTTGGCCCTGCCGGAAGTGGCGAAGGCCTTTGAGCGGGCCCAGGGGCGGCCTTCGACGGAGGCCGATCTGGATGCCATGTTCGCCGAGCTCGTGCCCTTGCAACTGGCCATCTTGAAGGATTTCGCCGAGCCCGTGCCCGGCTGTCTCGACGCGATCGCCTACCTGCGCGGGCGCGGCATTCGCATTGGGTCCACCACGGGCTACACCCGAGCGATGATGAATGCGCTGGCGCCGGAGGCGAAAAAGCGCGGTTTTGCACCCGACTTTACGGTCACCGCCGACGAGGTGGAGCGCGCGCGGCCCTTCCCCGACATGGCCCTTCGCAACGTGGAAGCGCTCGGCGTGAGCGATCCCTCGGCGTGCATCAAGGTCGACGACACGGTGGTGGG
>CAYLJT010000712.1:0-4622 GCA_964383995.1 uncultured Polyangiaceae bacterium | reverse complement strand
CTCCTTGTGGGCGCCCTCGGCTTCTTCCCGACGGGCACGCTGGTCGAGCTCAACACCGGCGAAATGGGCGTCGTCATGGCTTCTCCCGAGCGCCCCATCGACTTTGCGCGCCCGCCCGTTCGGATCCTCTACGACGAGGGTGGCAATCTCCTCGATGCGCCGTTCGATCTCGACCTCTCGCGCCCCGTGCGCGCGGGCGAGCCGCGCCGCCTCATTCGCAGGCCCATCGACGCCGACGATCGCCAAATGGCTGCGATGCGCGCGTTCGCGCTGGCGGCGGTCGCGCCCAAGCCCAAGCAATCGGCCCCCTCGGCCATGTCGAACATGCTGGATCCCGGCCGCATGACGTCGCGCGCCAGCGTCGAGCGCTCGTCGCGAAGCCAGCAAATGCTGGCAGAGCAAAGCCATCCCCGGGCCGAGCCTGCGCCGATGCGGGTCGAACAGGCCTCTTCGCGCATCGAGCAAAACCACGGATCCGGCAGGATCGAGCCTCTTTCCTACGAGCCGACCCCCGCCCCCGAAGAGCTCCTGCCCTTGGAGCTTGCGGCCCAAGTTCGCGGGCCGAACGTGCACGATCGGGATGAGACCACGCTGACCGGCCCGGTCGAAGACGCAGGGCAGTCCGCGGAAGAGTTGGAGCGAGCTAAGCGCTATTACATGGAGAGCAATCCGCCTCCGCCCATGGCGCCTGAGCCGCCCCCACCGGCGCGCCGCGAAGAACGGCCTTTCGCGAGCGATCCGGCCCTGCGCCCGCAACGGGTCGCGCGCCCCCTCATCCCCCGCGACGATCCGAGCCATCCTCCGCCTCCCGGGCCCTCCACGGGCTCCCGCGGCGGTGTCAAGGCGCCGCCTCCCCCGGTCGCGCAGAGGCCTTTGCCGCGCGATCTCGGCACCTACTCGGTGGCCCAGCCTCGGGTCGAGCGCATTTCCTCCCCGGGCACGCCCTCGCCGCCGCTCACCCCCGCCGCCCGTTCGCCGCGGCCGCACGAGGCCCCTCCACGCGCCCCCGCGACGCCCGTCGCCGGCCCGGTCTCGCCGCCGTCTCCGGCGCGTCGCACGGGTGGTGGCAGCGCACGCTTCACCGAGACCGACAAGCTCCTCGCGGCCTACCTCGCAGGCTCGGCCCCCGAGAGCTCGCGTCCCGGCACGGGTCGGAGCACGGCCGGCGCCACCCCCCGGCCCCAACGGCCTCAGGGGGGCACCCCGCGCCCGTACCGCCCTTACCAGGGCGGAACGCCGAGGCCCCAACGCCCGCAGGGCGCTACCCCGCGGCCCCGGGCCGTTGAGCCCGCCCCGCCGCCCTCTCCCGAGCCGCGCTACCAAGCGCCGTCGCCGCCTTCTCCGCAGCCCCCGCCGGCGGCAGCAAAGCGCCCTCCGCCCGCGTTTGCGGCGGCCCCGCGGGACCCAGCACCCTTCGCGACTCCGGCACGCCCCGAACCCTCGCAGGCCCCGCGCGCGGCCGTTCGCCCTCGCGCCAAGCCGACCGTCAAGCCGGCCGCTGGCCCGCCCACGAGCCCCCCCGCGGCGGCCAAGCCGGGCGAGACCCCCGCTTACGGCATGCGCCGCGCGATCCCCCCGAAGGCCGCCGTGCCGGTCATTCGGACGCCGCTCAACACCTCTCCCGGCGACGACGACGAACGGCCCTCCGTCGCGCCCACGCGCATGATGCAATGGTCTCGCGGAGGGGAAGGCGGCGGCCGTACTGCGCCAGCGGCGCCGCCGTCCGAGCCCGCGCCGATCTCGGTCCCCCCTCCCTCGCGCGTCCCCACAAGGCACTTCGACTGGAACCAACAGCAAGGCGCGCCGGACCTCGAGCCGGGCTTCGACTCGCTGCCTCCGGTGAGCGAGCCCGCGCCCCCGTCGCGCGACCCGACCCGCGCGTTTCAATGGGCCGCGGCCGCGCCCACAGCGCCTCCGCCGCCCGAGCTCGACCCCATCAGCGAGCCTCCTCCGTCCTACAAGCCCACGCGCGCGATCAAGTGGGCTTCGACCGATGCCTTCTTGATGGGCCTTGAGACTCAAAGCACGCCGGATCCCGGCAAGAACGACGACTAACGGCCCGCGGTCGCTTTGGATCTCCTGTATTTCGCTCTGCTCTGCTCCGTGCTCATCTTTGTGCACGAGCTCGGTCACTTGCTGGTGGCCAAGGCCTTTGGCGTCAAGGTCCTCACCTTTTCCATCGGGTTCGGTCCCAAGATCCTGCGTATTCGCGGCCGAGATACCGAGTATTGCGTGGGGATATTGCCTATCGGCGGCTTCGTGAAGATGCTCGAGGAGAATCGGCAAGAGGCCATCTCCCCCGAGGACGCCAAACGCACCTTTGACGCCCAGCCCCTCTATCGGCGAGCGCTCATCGTCTTGGCGGGTCCGCTGATGAACGTCGTCTTCCCGATCCTGCTTTATTTCTCGGTCTTCGCAGGGCAAGAGCGGTTCGCGCCCCCCACCGTAGGCACGGTGCTCTTGGGCCATCCGGCCGAAGGAAAGCTGTTGCCCGGCGATCGCGTCTTGACGGTGGACGGCGACCGCATAACCACCTTCGCCGAGCTGCGCCGTCGGGTGCAAAAGAGCCCAGGTCAAGAGCTCAGGCTCGACGTCTTTCGCAACAACGAGCGTATCGAGGTCTCGATCGTCCCCGAGGACAAGGTGGTTCAAAGGCCCTTGGGGCTCGTGGACCACGTGGGTGAGATCGGCATTGGCCCCCACCGCACGGCCGCTGTCATCGGTGTTGGAAAGCCCGATTCACCGGCCTTTCGCGCTGGATTACGCACATTCGACGTCGTGACCGAGGTGCGGGGCCGGCCCGTGCGCACCTATGCCGATCTGGCATCCATGTTCGATGACAACCACGGTGAGACCGTGCCAGTCACCTACCTGCGCCCCGTGGTCGTCCCGGCCGCCCTCGGTGGACTGGCAGACATGGCTGTGTACGAGTCGGGCGTCGCGGCGCTCACCCCCGAAGTCGGTCATGGCGACTTGCTGGAGCGCACGGGCATCGAGCCCGCGGACCTGTACGTGGCCCACGTCGACGAGGGTTCGGCCGAGCAAGAGGCCGATTTGCGGCCCGGTGATCGCATCGTCGAGCTCGATCAAATCGAAGTGAAGGCCTGGTCCTCCCTGCTCGAAAGGCTGCTCGCGTCCCCCGAGCGTCCCCACGTATTGACCTGGTTGCGCGGTGGCGTGCGCAAGAGCGGCACGGTCGAGCTGCGTCGTGAGGACTGGATCGACGAGACCGGCGAGACGGTCCCGCGCTTCTTCGTGCGAGCCGCCAACTGGTCCCCCACGGTCCCCGAGCCCTACGTCGACACGCCGCCCAAGCTGCGCCTCGCGCTGGCCGAGGCCCTCGACGAGACGTACGACGTGGCGCGCTTCATCGCCGTTGGGTTCGTGCGGATCCTGGAGGGTAAAGTCAGCCTCTCCACGCTCGGCGGGCCGATTACCGTCTACGATGTGATCGGCGAAGAGGGGGCCAAGGGTGCCAGTTACTTCGTGTGGGCCATGGCCGTCATCTCCATCAATTTAGGCTTGTTGAACCTGTTACCGATTCCGATCCTCGACGGCGGGCACCTCGTCTTCTTGTTCTTCGAGGCGCTCTTCAAGAAGCCACTGCCCCTGCGAGCACGCGAGGTGTTGAGCCTCATTGGGCTCTTCATGTTGTTGTTGCTCATGGGCGTCGCGATGAAAAACGACCTCGAACGCCGCTGGGGCGTGATCGAGGGACACATGGAAGGTCTCGTCGAGCCGTGAGCGCCCAACCGTCCCCCGCGCGTCGCGTCGCCGCCGACGTGCTCTGCCGTGTCATCGACGACGACGCCTACGCCGCCGCCGCGCTCGACGCCGCGCTTGTGCGAGAAAACCAGCTCGATCCGCGCGATCGGGCGCTCGCGACCGAGCTTGTCTATGGCGTCCTGCGCACCGAAACGGCGCTCGTAGCGCGCCTCCGCGCGCTCAGCGATCGGGGCCGCGACGAGCTTGTTACGCGGGCTCGCGCGCACCTGCTCATGGGCGCCTACGCGCTTTTGTTTTTGGACCGTGTCCCGGTGTTTGCTGCGGTCTCCGAGGCCGCGAGCGGCGCTCGCGAGGTGTCGGGCCCGGGGGCAGCGGGCTTCGTCAACGCCGTTCTGCGGCGCTTGGCCAAGGAGGTCGAGGGCGGGGCGCGACCATCCCTCGCCGAGGTCGTGGCCCAGTCAACACCCGGTTGGCTCCGTCGCGCCCTCGCGCGATCCCTGGGAAAAGAGGGCGCGGGAGCGTTTCTCGCGGCGGGCCCGGTGCCCCCACCGCTCGGCATCTGCGTGACCCAGAGCGCCTCGCGACAAGCCATCATGGAGCAAGTGCACGGTGCCTGTCCGGGGGCCGAGCTCCAGGCGTCTGCGTTCTCACCGCGGCTCTTCACCGCGCGTGGCGCGGGGGACATTCGCGGCCTCCGCGGCTACGAACGCGAGTGGATCGTGCAGGAAGAGGGGGCCGCGCTGGTGGCCGAGCTGGTCGGCGCGCGCGCGGGCGAGGTGCTGCTCGACGCCTGTGCGGGGCGGGGAAACAAGGTGTTTTCGCTTCGTGACGCGGCGGGCCCCGGGGGCGCGGTGGACGCCGCCGACTTGTACGCCAAAAAGCTCGACGTCTTGGCC
>CAYLJT010000711.1:0-4625 GCA_964383995.1 uncultured Polyangiaceae bacterium | reverse complement strand
GGTGACCGTCTCGCCCCGCTCGTCGAGCCGCGCGCCGTCGATCCACACGCGCACGTTGCGCTCGATGCTCGAGCCCAACATGATTTCGCCCACGCCGGGGATGGTCTGCAGGCGCTCTTTGACGTTGTAGCGCGCGTAGTCGGCGATCACCTGTTGGGAGGCCGTGCCCGAGACGCTGACCCACATGATGGGGTTATCTTCGGGGTTGGTCTTTTGAATGATGGGTGGATCGATGTCGCGCGGCAGGGTGCGCGCGGCCTGCGCGACGCGGCTCTGCACGTCTTGCATGGCCGTGTCGACATCGCGCCCTTGAGCGAGCTCCACCGTGATGCTGGCGCTGCCTTGCTTGGCCGACGACGAGAGCGACTGCACGCCCTCGACCTGGACCAACACCTCTTCGATGGTCTCGACGACGTCCTGCTCCATGACCTCGGGAGCCGCGCCTTCGCGCGTGACGCTCACCGTGATCACAGGGAAATCGACGTCGGCAAACTGGCTGATGCCGATGCGCCCGAGGGCCAAAATGCCGGCCACGATCGTGGCGGCCATCAGCATCCACGCGAGCACCGGCTTGCGAATGCAAATTTCGGTGAGGCTCATGGCGAAGGCCTCGCTGCCGACGTCGTTGGAGGTGCAACGGACGGCGCCGCGCTGGCCGATGCCGCGGGCGGCGCACCGCCGACACGCACGCTCGCGCCATCGCGCAGCGCCTCGCCCCCGCGAATCACCAGCTTCTCTCCGGCCACGAGGCCCTCTTTCACTTCGGCGCGGCCGTCGATCGTGCGCATGCCGAGGGTGAGCACGCGCTCCTTGGCCACGCCGTCTTCCACCACATAGGCGACAAAGCCCTTGGCCGTGGGGCGCGCGGCCATCTGCGGGATCACCGGCGCCGCCGCACGACCGCCCACGATGATCGACACCTCGGCGAAGGTGCCCGGCCGCAAGCTGTCGTCGGGCTCGTCCACGATCGCTAGGATTTCCACGGTGCGCGTGCTGTCGCTGGCCGACGCGGCCACGTAGGTGAGCGTCGCCGTGCGCGTCTTCGGGTCGCCGCGCACCGTGAAGCGCGCTGTCATTTTCGTGGTGATCGAGCGCGCCTCGTCTTCGCTCACCGTGAAGCGCAAACGCAGCGGATCGCGGCGAATCAGCGTGGCCAGCACGGTCCCCGGTTGCACGTATTTGCCCACGTGCACCGAGCGCGTTTGAATCACGCCGGCCTCGGGGGTGCGCACGTACGCGTCGTGCAAGTTGAGCTGCGTGAGCCCGTAGGACGCCTTGGCCAGCGCATGTTCGGCCTCGGCCACGGCCAATTTGGTGCGCGCGCTCTCCAGCTCTTCCACGCTGGCCAGGCCGTCTTTCACCAGGCTCTGGCGCCGATCGAGGTTGGTCTTGGCGTCGGCCTTGGCGGCTTCGGCGCGGGTGAGCGAAGCGCGGGCCTGATCCGCGGCCAGCGCGTAGCGACCGGGCTCGATGTCCACGAGCAGGGCCCCCGCCTTGACCGTATCGCCCTCGCGAAAGCGCACGCGGTCCACCACGCCCGCCACGCGCGCGGTCACGTCCACGCGATCCGAGGCCTCGATGGAGCCTACCGACGTGATGATGTAGTCCACGCGCTCAACGCCTACGGGCGCGATTTCCACGGGAAACGAAGGGGCTTTCTTGGGCCCCGCCGAGGCGCTCGCGGCGGGCTCGCCCATGCCGAGCGCCGCGCTCATTTCGTTGCAGCTCAAAGTAAGTGCGCCCAGACCCAGCGCGAAAAGGACGTACGCGTGTCGCATCAGGTCCGCCATCCCAGCGCTTCGAGGCGCAGACGCGCCCCTTTCACACCAAAAATCGCCCCACCTTCGGGGGGCACGATGGGCGCCAGGAGCACCGAGGCCAACACCGCTGCGGCCACGAGCGGCGCCCGCTCATCCCCCGCGTCGACCTTGGCCTTGACTTGAAATAGCCGCTTGGCGCGCGTCAAAAGCACGTCGAACCCGGCACCACCGATGGCGGTCACCGCGAGCTGCGCGGCGCCTTTCACCTCGCGGGCGCGGTCGAGCGGCAGGGTCACCACGGTCAGCTCGCTCGCCGCCGCGTGATCGGGCCGGAGCGGTGCGATGCGCAAAACGAAGGCGTCGGCGATGGGCACGGCGCCGTTTGGGTAGCGCTTTTGCGTGGCGAGCGTCAGGCGCGCGCCAAAAAAAGCTTGGGCCGCGTGGGCAAAACGGGCCTCGTCGATGCGTCCATCCGCCTCGGGCGAGAAAAGCGAAAACGCGTCTCCCGGCTCGAGGGGCTCGACGGGGCCCTCGGCCCAGCCGTTTTCATCGAAGGAAAACACCGCCGAACCATACGACGCCGGGGTCCCCCAACCAAGGACACCCGCTTCGCGCGAGCACGTCGAGTGGTAGAAGGGGGCATGCTCGCATTGACGTTCGATGGCTCGGCGGCCCGCGTGCGCGAGCGGGAAGCGCCGAAGGTGCCCTTGGGCTTCGCCCTCGTGAAGGTGCACCTCGCGGGCATCTGCAACACGGACCTCGAAATTTGCCGCGGCTACATGGGGTTCGAAGGCGTGTTGGGGCACGAGCTCGTGGGCACGGTGATCGAAGGCCCCGCGGCTTGGTTGGGGCGCCGCGTGGTGGTCGAGATCAACTTCGCCTGCGGCACCTGCGCATTGTGCCAAGAGGGTCTGTCGCGCCACTGCCCCACGCGCACGGTGATGGGCATCCTCGGCGCCGATGGAGCCTTTGCGGAGCAGGTGGCGGTGCCCATCGCCAACCTCCACGCGGTGCCCGACGCGTTGAGCGACGAACAGGCGGTCTTCGCCGAGCCCCTGGCCGCGGCCTTCGAGGTGCTCGACCAAGTGCATGTCCGACCAGCCAACAAGGCGCTCGTGCTAGGCGACGGGAAGCTAGGCTCTTTGATCGCGATGGTGCTCCAGCAGGCCGGCGTGGACGTGCATGTGGGCGGCAAAAACCCGGAAAAGCTAGCGCGTTTGGCCAAACAAGGCATCTCCACCGGGCTCTCCTCCGACCTTGGAACAGGCCTGTACGGTCTGGTGGTGGAGGCAACCGGCAGCGCCGAGGGCCTGGGCCTGGCGATGGCGCACACCCGTCCGCGAGGCACGTTGGTGCTCAAGAGCACGGTAGCCGACCCGACGACGGCCCACCTGGCGCCGCTCGTGATCCACGAAATCACCGTGGTCGGCTCGCGTTGCGGCAGCTTTCCCCCGGCTTTGCGCGCGTTGCAGGCTCAAAGGGTTGACGTCTCCAGCCTGGTCTCGGCCCGTTTTCCCCTGAAAGACGGCGAGCGCGCCTTGGAGCAGGCGCGTCAACGTGGTGTGATGAAGGTGCTCTTGGAGGTTGCCTGAATCGTCAGGCATCATGAAGCCATGGCCGAGCTATACGTGGGCACGTCGGGTTTCTCCTTCGATGAATGGAAGGGGTCGTTTTACCCCGAGAAAATCAAGCCGAAGGAGATGTTGCCCTTCTACGCCAAGCACTTCTCCACGGTGGAGATAAACTACACGTTTCGCCAAAACCCCTCCCCCGCCACCATGGAGGGTTGGAAAACGGCCACGCCCGACACGTTTCGCTTCACCCTCAAGGCCCATCAGCGCATCACGCACATCCTGAAGCTGGCGAACGCCGAAGAGACCGCCAAGGGCTTCGTGGAGCGCTCGCAGGTGCTGGGCGACAAACTGGGGACGATCCTCTTCCAATGCCCGCCCTTCCTGCGCTTCGAGCAGGACCGCTTGGCGAGCCTGCTCGACGCCCTGCCCAAGGGCCCAAGGTACGTGTTCGAGTTCAGGCACCCATCCTGGGTAGCCTCCAAGCCGCTCTTGGCCGAAAAAGGCGCCGCCTATTGTTTGGCCGAAACCGACGAAGAGCCCGTGCCCGCCGATTTAGCCATCGATCCCGCCCCTTTTCACTACCTGCGCCTGCGCAAAACAGCCTACGACGAGGGCGAGATTGCCCTGTGGGCCAAGCGCGTTCAAGCGGCCCTCGGGCGCGGTGAAGACGTGTTCTGTTACTTCAAACACGAAGACGAGGGCATCGGCCCGAAGCTCGCAACTGCCCTGAAATTGGCCGTTTCCAAGGCCGCCTGACCCAGCCGCACAGCAAACAAGACCGGAGAACCATCCATGTCAGACGCCGTATCTCAAGCCCTCTTCGAGCGCGCCAAAGCCGTCATCCCCGGCGGGGTCAACAGCCCCGTGCGCGCCTTCCGGGCCGTCGGGGGCAACCCCGTGTTCATCAAAAAGGCGTTTGGCGCCCGCCTGACCGGCGAAGGCGGCGACGAGTACATCGACTACGTGGGCTCGTGGGGCCCTGCCATCTTGGGTCACGCCCACCCCGCCGTGATCGCCGCCGTGCGCGAAGTGGCCGGCAGTGGCCTGTCGTTCGGAGCGCCCACGGGCCTCGAAGTGCAATTGGCGGAGAAGCTGATTGAGCTGTACCCGGGGCTAGGCAAGGTGCGTTGTGTGTCGAGCGGCACCGAGGCCACGATGAGCGCCATCCGCGTGGCCAGGGGCTTCACCAAGCGCGATTACGTCGTGAAATTCGAGGGTTGCTACCACGGTCACGCCGACCACCTGCTGGTCAAGGCCGGCAGTGGACTGGCCACCTTCGGCGTGCCCGACT
>CAYLJT010000710.1:0-4636 GCA_964383995.1 uncultured Polyangiaceae bacterium | reverse complement strand
CTTCGTCGGGCAGGGGCCGGGAGATCGAGCGTCCCACGTCGAGCGACGCGAAGAGGCCGGCGCCCAGGGTCGGCCAGGGAAAGTAGTCTGCCCCTAGGGCGACGCTCACAAAATCAAGGGACTGAAAGGTCCCGGAGGTCGGGCCGCCGAGCAGGCGCGCGCTCTCTGCTTCCGGAACCTCGACGCTGATGTTGCGGTACGCAAGGCCGTAGCGAACCCAGGGGTCGACGGCGAGGCCCTGGGTCAAGTGGTACACGAGGCCGAGGCCCACCGCGTACGAGGTGGTCTTGCACTCGGCGCAGGCGGTGGGGGCGCCAAAGAGGCTGTACGAGCCATAGGCCGAGATCGCGAAGGAGCGGCTGAGCCCGTAGTCGTCCGCGAGGCTGAAGGAAGGCCCTTCGGTGGCGAAGCTGCGGAAGGCTTTGCCCACGGCGAGCGTGCCGGCCGGTGCCGCGAAGCCCACGGAGCCGCTCAACAAAAACTGACCCTTGAGCAGGTCGCTGGCGGGGGCGCGCTTCGGGCCTTCGAGATCGGGGTCGAGCTCCCGTTCAGGGACGCTGGCCTCGGCGTGCGCCGAGCCCGCGTGCAGCAGGACGGCCGCCGCGGGCAACACGGCCAAGAGGGACAGCGCGAACGCCGCGGCGGGACCGGAGGAGCGAGCCTTGGTCATCGCGGGCGACTTAGCCTGCCTCCTTCCATGCCGGAAGGGCCTCGCGAAGAAAAGACACGAAAGTCGCGCAACTCGCGCGGGCAGCGGTCGATAGACCTTCAGAGACCCAGGAAGCGGGTCAAACCGGAGGTCAGCCATGTTGGACTTGGATGTCCGCGCGTCGGAAACGGCGAGCGCGACGCTGCATCACGAATCTTGTTCCACCGCCGAGGTCGCGCGCCTGCCCAAGGGGCCCGTGCGCGCACTGTGGTTGTCCGCGAGCGACGGCCTGAGCCAGTGGGCCCTGCGCCGTTTGGGCCCGGGGGAGCGGGTCGTGATCGGGAGCGGGAGCGGCGCCGACGTGCTCTTGGCCGACAAATACGTGAGCGCGGCCCATTGCGCGGTGACCCACCTCGGGCGCGGGGTGCTGGTCGAGGACATGGGCTCGCGCAACGGTGTGTTCGTTGGAGGTGCAACGATTATCCGCGCGGAGCTATCGCCTGGCACGGCCTTCGCGGTGGGGGACACCGTGATTCATGTCGCGGACATCAACCGCGACGACCGCGCCGAGGGGCCGCCTTTGCGCGGGATCGTGGGCACATCGCCGGCCATGCGTCGGCTCGCCCACTCGGTGCGTCGCCTCGCGCAGCTCGCGCTCCCGGTGCTCATTCGCGGCGAGTCGGGCTCGGGAAAGGAGCTCGTCGCGCGCGCCCTCCACGACGAAGGGCCCCGCGCCCGCGGACCGTTCATCGCGATCAACGCGGCGGCGATCAGCCGCGAGCTGGCGGAGTCCGACCTCTTCGGTCACGAGCGAGGCGCCTTCACGGGGGCCTTGAAGGAGCGTCGCGGCGCGTTCCGCGAGGCCCACGGCGGCACGCTGTTTCTCGACGAAATCGCGGCGTTGCCGGCCGATCTCCAGCCCAAGCTGCTGCGCGTGGTCGAGGAGAGCCTGGTGCGCCCGGTGGGCGGCGAAAAGCCGGTGGCGATCGACGTGCGGCTGGTCGCCGCCACCTGCGAGCCGATCGAGTCGATGGTGCTGATGCGGAAGTTTCGCGCGGACGTCTTCGAGCGCATCGCGGCGACCACCATCCACGTCCCAGCGCTACGCGAACGGCGCGACGACCTGCCCGCCCTCGCGAGCCACCTCTTGCGCGGAGCGCGCCTCTCCGATCGGCGGCTGACCCCCGACGCCCTCGCGATTTTGTGCGAACAAGAGTTCCCGGGCAACGTGCGCCAGCTCCGCAACGTGCTGGTGCAAGCGGCGATGGAGGGCGAAGGCGCGGGGCCGATCCAGGCCGAGCATGTGCTCGCGGTGGTCGGTGCGCGCAAGACGCAGACGCGCATTCGCCTGCTCCCGCACGAGGCCAAGCGCATCTTGGATCAGTGCGGCGGCAACCTCAGCGCCGCCGCGCGCAACGTCGGCATTCCGCGCACCACGCTACGCAACCTCGCGCGCGTGGCCGAGCGACAGGCGTAGCGCTTCAAGCCGCCGCGGCCGCCGTTTGCAGCGCCGCGGCCAGCTCGTCGGGCGCCTCCAGCGGGGTGAAGTGCCCCACGTCATGAAGTCGTTCGATAAGCGCGCCGGGGATTTCGGAGGCGAGACGATCGCCAATCGCAGGCACCGCCACCGAGTCCTTTTGACCCCAAACGATTCTCGTCGGCACATCGAGGGTGCGCAGCACCGAGTGCCAGCGGTCCGCGAAGCGCCGACGTTCGTCCACATAGCCGATGATCGACGGCATCACGCGGCGTCCGCCGTTCGCCACCATCAGCTCGAACATGTCGCGCAGGGCCTGCTCGGGGACGGGGCGACCGAGCAGTCGGCGGACCTGCGCGCGAAACACCGGCCACGACGCGACCCGCGAGAAGAGGCCGCCAAACACCGGCAAACGCAGCAATTTCTGCGAGGGCGTGAGGGACGCCATGTCGATGTACACGCTGCCATTGGTGAGCACGAGCGAGCCCAGCTCGAAGCCAAGGAGGCCGAGCCGTCGCCGCGCGAGCAGCTCCGTCGCCACACTGGTCCCCATGTCGTGCGCCAAAAGGTGCGCTTTTTTCACGCCGCAGGCGCGGAGCACGACCTCCACCACGTCGGCCTGCTCGAACAGCGAGTAGGCGTGGGGATACGGCTTGTCCGACAGCCCGAAGCCCAGCAGATCCATGGCGATCACACGGCCCACCGGCGAAAGGCGCGCGATGACCTGCACGAGGTCCACGCTCGACTCGGGGAAGCCGTGGACCAGCACGTAGGCCGTCGGTGATGTTTCGGCGCCCGCGGGCGCTCCGTCGAAGACGTGTACGCTGTGCCCCCCAAAGGGCAGCGTTCGGCCCCGGGCGTAGTGGTCGCGCGCGGCCGGGGACAGCGCAGGGCTCAGGGGACGAGCGGGAGCGGCAGCCATGCTGCGACCCTAACACCCTGCCCGGGCGGGCGAGGTCGTGTTACGGCTGATTTCTCTTCATCGATGTCCGACATCCTCTACGCGGTTCACACGAAGACCTGCACGTACTTGCTGGACGAAGACGGCGTTTGTCGCTGGATCGTGTCACCCACGGGCATGGTTCCGCCCGAGGTCCGGCGCTGTTTGGGGGCCCAGTTCGTGGCCTCCCTCGACCTTCGCCTGCCCGGAGGTCTCGCTGGGGAGCTTCGCATCGGCGCCTTCGGGTTGTTCGTCGCCCGCCGCGACGACGACGCCACGAAGCTCGTCTTGCTGCGAACCGCGGCCATCCAGAACGTCGAGTTCCGGGACCCCGCAGATCCGTTCTCTTTCGGCACGAAGGCCCCGGGCAGCACCGCCGCCGCACCCCAAATCTTCGTCGACGGCGCGGACAGCGAGGTGACCGGCGATCTTGTCTCGGACGAAGACAACACCTCGGAGATCGATCCCGACGATCTCGTGATGTACACGGGCGAGGACGCGACGGTTACACTCACGCTCCCCCTCTTCCGCGTCGACAACAAGCTTCGAGTCCCCCTGCCACCGCCCCGCCCGCCGCGCGATCGGCGCTAGGCCGTGTCCTGTCAAGCCTTGGTCCCCTTTGCGGGTCCGTGATGGAGTAGCCGAACGATGAGCCAAGCCCAGCAACAGCAGCGTTACCGCGTCGTCGAGCGCCTGGCCTCGGGGGGTATGGCGGAGGTGTTCGTCGCGGAGAGCGCCGGCATCGAGGGGTTCAAAAAGCGCGTGGCGATCAAGCGCGTCTTGCCGAACCTCAGCGAGAAACGCCGATTCATCGCGATGTTCCTCGACGAGGCGCGGCTCTCGGCCCAGCTCTCGCACTCGAACGTCGCGCAGGTCTTCGATATCGGCGTCGGTGACAACGCCTACTTCATCGTCATGGAGTACGTCGAGGGCGCCGACTTGAAGGCGGTCATCGAGTACGTGCGGCGTAACAACCGCCCCATGCCCGTCGAGGCGGCGGTCTACATCGCGCAGAAAATCTGCGAGGGCCTGGCCTACGCCCATGAGGCGACGAACCCCGAGGGGGTCCACCTCAAGATCGTGCACCGTGACATGTCGCCGCCGAACGTTTTGATCACCAAGTACGGCGAAATCAAAATCGTGGACTTTGGTCTCGCGAAGGCGTCGAGCCAGCTCGAAAAGAGCGAGGCCGGCATCATCAAAGGAAAATTCAGCTATCTCGCGCCTGAGGCCGCGCTCGGTCAGGAGGTCGACGCGCGCGCCGATATCTTCGCGGTGGGCATCATCCTCTGGGAAATGCTCGCGGGCCGGAAGCTCTTCCAAGGAGAGACCGACTTCCAAACCGTGAAGCTCGTGCAACAGGCGCAAGTGCAGCCGATTTCGACCATCAACCGCACTTCGCCCCCCGAGCTCGACACCATCATCGCGCGCTCGCTCGCCCGCGATCCGGCCCAACGCTACGCGTCCGCCCGCGACATGGGCCGCGATCTCACGACGTTTTTGTATCGCTACGGCAAGCCGGTCAGCGCCTACGACATCGCCGACCTCGTGCGCGGCGCGATGGGCATTC
>CAYLJT010000709.1:0-4641 GCA_964383995.1 uncultured Polyangiaceae bacterium | reverse complement strand
GGGCGCTGCTCGGCGCGGGGGGCATGGGCTCGGTCTACCGCTGCGAGCACCTCGCGCTCGGCGTGCCCGTTGCGGTGAAAATCATGCACCCCGCGCTCTCCATGCGCAGCGAGCTCGCGCGGCGTTTTCAGCGGGAAGCGCGCGCCACATCGCAGCTCAACCACCCCAACGTGGTGCGCGTGCTCGACGCCGGCGACGACGGCGGACTGTTTTACATCGCGATGGAGTTTCTGACCGGAAAGTCCCTCGAAGATCACCTGCAGACCCTCGGTCAACCGCCGCCCTTGAGCGAGGTGCTCGACATCACGCGCTCCATCCTCGACGCCCTCGAAGCGGCCCACGCGGTCGGCATCGTTCATCGGGATTTGAAGCCCGATAACGTGTTCTTGCAGATCGGCGCGGGGGGCGAGCGCACGGTCAAAGTGGTCGACTTCGGCCTCGCGCATTTCGACGACAGCCGCGACACCGGAGGCACGTTGACGCAGGCCGACATGGTCGCGGGCACGCCCCAATACATGAGCCCCGAGCAGTGCCACTCGCTCGCCGTGGGGCCGTCCGCCGACCTCTACGCCGTGGGCTGCATTCTCACGGACTTGCTGCAACTTTCGCCCCCGTTCCGCGGCGCCAAGGCCATCGAGATCATCACCCAACAGCTCTTTTTGCCGCCGCCGCCACTGACGCGAGCGAAGAGCGCCGAGCCCGTGCCGCCGCTGCTCGAACGGCTCCGCCTCGATCTCTTGGCGAAGGCACCGGCGGGGCGGCCCGCCAACGCCGCCGAGGCGAAGGCGCGTTTGCTCGAAGCCTTTTCGGCCGAAGCGACGGAGCGCCGCCTGCCCTCACGCAAGGGCGACGAGCCCCTCGGCAGCCGCGCCGAGCGCGTGCCCGAGTGGACGCGCGAAGCGATCCCCATTCCCCTCGAACAGGCGCCTCAGCTCGGACAAACGGTGGGGCTTGCGCGGCTCGTCGACGACCCATCCGGGGTTACGTCGAGCTGCGTGACGGGCCTCGCTGCGCAGGGCATCACGCTCGTGAACGCACCCGGGAGCGCGGTGGTCGTGCTCGACGCGGGGGAGAGCGTGGAGGGCGCACGGGAGTGGCTCGTCGACGCGGACGCCGGCAAGTCGGGGCCGCTCGTCGTGGTGTGCCTGGCGCATCTGAGCGCCCCTCGGATGAACGTGCTGATCGCCGCGGGGGCCGCCGACGTCGTGGCCTACCCAGTCTCGATCGACACCCTCGCCAAGCGCGTGCAGCGCGTCCTGCGTCGGGGGCGCTGAAGCGGACACGAGCGCAAACGGTGCGCCGCGCAGGCCGCCGAAATGCTCGTGGCGCGGCGCTCGAAGCGTGCGAGAAGCGCCCACGAAGGAGCATTCCCGTGGCCATCGATCCCCATTGGAGGCAGCGCGGTGTGAGCGCGGCCGACGTTGTTCGCTACGTCGAGAGCAGTCACCGCGTGTTCATCCACGGCGCCTCGGCGACGCCGACCACCCTCGTCGAGGCTTTGTGCGATCGCACCGATCTCGAAGGCGTGCAGCTCTATCACTTGCACACCACGGGCTGCTCGCGTTTCGCCGATCCAAGCGCTGAAGGTCGCTTTTTCTCGAACTCGCTCTTCACCGGCGGCCCGTTGCGCAAGCCCATCGAAGAGGGGCGCGCCGACTTCATGCCGATCTTCTTGTCGGATATTCCCGGGCTCTTCACCTCGCGCAGGGTGCCCCTCGACGTGGCCCTGTTGCAGCTCTCTCCGCCCGATGCGCACGGCAACTGCACGTTGGGTCCCTCCGTCGACACCGCCAAGGCGGCGGCCGATTCGGCGCGCATGATCCTGGCCGAGATTAACGAGCGGATGCCGCGCACCCACGGAAACACGGTGATCCCGTTCGAAAAGATCACCGCCTTCGTGGCCACCGATAGGCCTCTCGCCGAGTCCGAGCCGAGCGAAGAGACCGAGGTCGAGGCGCGCATCGGCGAGGTGGTCGCGGACCTCGTGGAGGACGGATCCACCCTGCAAATGGGCATCGGCGCGATCCCCGACGCGGTGCTCACGCGCCTTGGCAACAAGCACGAGCTGGGCGTCCACACGGAGATGTTCTCGGATCGCCTCATCGATTTGTTGGAGGCTGGCGTCGTCACGAACCGCTTCAAGAAGGTGCACCCGCAGCGCACGGTCACGAGCTTCGTGACCGGCACGAAGCGGCTCTTCGACTACGTGAACGACAATCCGCTGATCGAGCTGCACCCCTGCGATCGCACGAACGACACGGCGCTCATTCGCAAGAATCCGCGCGTCGTCGCCATCAACTCGGCCATCGAGATCGACCTCTCAGGCCAGGTATGCGCGGACTCCATTGGGCACCGCATCTATTCGGGTATCGGTGGCCAGATGGATTTCATCCGCGCCGCCGCGCTCTCGGAGGGCGGGCGACCCATCATTGCGTTGCCGTCGACGGCCGGGGGAGGCCGTTTTTCGCGCATTGTGTCGACCCTCAAGCCGGGTGCCGGCGTGGTGACCACGCGTGGTCACGTGCACTGGGTCATCACCGAGTACGGTGCCGCGAACCTCCACGGGCTCACGCTTCGTCAACGCGGCGAGGCCCTCATTGCCCTCGCGCACCCGGATTTCCGCGCCGAGCTCAGCAAAGAGCTGGCGGCCATTCGCCACTACGACATGGGCGCTTGAGGCGCACCGAGGCAATCGTTTGAGATCAAACGATTGTCTCGGTCAACGCGCGAGGGGCCCCGGGACGAGCAAGCGCAGCGCGCCGTCGGGGGTCTCCCGCTCGAACACCGCGCCCCTTCGATCGGCGGCGCCCATGCGGATCAGGCCGTCGGCGCGTTCGAGCGCGAACGGCGCGTGGGCCATGGGCTCGACGCGCCCGTCGGGCACCACGAGCAGCGTGAGGTCGTGGCTCGTGTTGGTGGCCAGTCGCGGGCTCGCGCATCGCGTCGCCACGGAGCCGTCGCGGTCTTCGGCGGTGCAACGGGCGACGGCGCGGCGATCGGCGTCGTCTTTCGTAGCCCGGCTCGACAGCACAGCGGCGGCGGCCAAGCGCACGGCCGCCGATGGATCGTCGAGCAGGCGCTCGCGCACGTGGGCGTTGGGGCAGGTGACAGCGCCGAGGCCCATGGTGGTGACCGCGTTGGCGCGGACGTAGGCCCGCTCGTCGCCGAGGGCGGCGCAAATCGCGGTGACCGAGGCGGCGCCGCGCGTGGGAAGCCGGCCGAGAGCGCCGATGGCGTTGCCCGCGACGGCGATGTCGACATCGGAGGCGAGTCGAATCAACGGGGCTTCGGCGATGGCTGGCGGCAGGGCACCGAGCGACCAAGCCGCGTTGGCGCGGACCAGGGAATCGGCGTCCGCTGCGAGCTGCACGAGGGTTTGGGCTTCGGCGGGGTGGCCCGCAAGGGCTTCTGCAACCTTGCGGCGGTCGTCGAGGCCTCCTGCGACCAGGGAGCGCAAGAGGGCGCCGGCCTCCCGGTGGGGGCTGCGACCAAGACCTTCGATAAGCGCATCACGAACCGGCTCGGCGGCGGTGCCGAGGGCCCGAGCGACCGACGCGATCACGCCGCGATCGCCGCGGCGAAGGGCGCCAGCGATGGCCATGCCGAGGGCGCCGCGGTCTTGTTCGGCCGCGTTTTGAAGCCGATCGAGCAGTCGAGGTAGGGCCGCTCCGCTGCCCGAACGGGCGAGGGCGAGGGCCGCCGCCAGGCGCACGGGAGGGCGATCGTCCGCGGTCGCGTCGAGCAGCACGGCGTCCACCGCCGCGGAGGGCTGTCCGAGCGTGCCGAGGGCCTCGATGGCGGCGATGCGAAGCGAAAGGGGAGGGCGCGAAGCGAGCGGGAGCAAGACCCCCTGGGCGCTCGCGGAGCCCGTGCGGCCGAGGAGCTCGACGAGGGCCAGGCGCTCGTCGAGGGGTGCATCGCTCGCTTCCACGGCAAGGCGGGCCGGATCGACGGGACGTCCGTCGGGGTGCGCGGGGTCGACGAGCTTCGAGGCCGCCCGAATCGCCTCGCGACGGACGAGCGGGTCGGCATCGGTCACGCGTTCGAGGACCCAGGGCAGGGCGGTGTCGGAGCCCATCGCTCCGAGCGCTCGCAGGCCGAAGCGAAGGGGCAGGATCCCTCGCTCCATGGCCCGCACGACGGCGGGTTGGGCTGACACGGCGTGGAGGTCGCCGAGGGTGAGCGCGGCGCCCGCGGCAGCCACCGGCGAAGGTGATCCAGATAACAAAGTGATGAGCGGAGGGCCGGCACCTGGCCCGGCGGCGACGAGCGCGTCGCGCACGGGAGAGCGCTCGTCGTTGGGGTCGTCTTTGGGGAGCGCCGCGATGAGAGTGTCGATGGCGCGAGGGGAGCCGATGCGTCCGAGGGCGCGTAGGGCCGTCCTGCGGAGCGTGGCGTTGGCGGCGTCGGGCCGCGGCGCTCCTGGAACGAAGGCCGACTGCGTCGCGTCGACGTCGGCAAGGCCGTCGAGGAGCGCAGCGATACCCAGGGTGGCTTCGTCGGAGCGGAGCCTCCCGAGGGCGTCGAGGGCCTCGCTGCGGACCGCCGGGGTGGTGTCGGCGAGGATGACCGAAAGGGCAGCCGCGGCGCGGGGGTCACCGAGCTCGCCGAGGGCCCGCGCCACGGCGCGGCGCACCTCGG
>CAYLJT010000708.1:0-4645 GCA_964383995.1 uncultured Polyangiaceae bacterium | reverse complement strand
CGCCGTGGATCATCCCGCTCGAGTTGCCGCTGGCGCCGAAGGCGAGGTCGTTGCGTTCGAATAACGCAACGCGCAATCCGCGCATCGACGCGTCGCGCGCGACGCCCGTGCCGTTCACGCCCCCGCCTACCACCACCACGTCCACGTCCGTGTCGGCGCTGGGTCGCCACGACTTGGGGGCTGATTCGATCTCCGGCACGGCGTGACTCTAACGCGCCGGGCCGCCGGGGGCGCAACTGGGTCGACGCGCGCCCCCTTTCCGCGCGGCCCGCCGCGCTGGCCAGGCCGTCTTGCCACCTCGGCCGCACATGAGGCCATTTCGTGGCTGTCCCGTGGAGGCCGGGAGGAAAGGCCATGAAACCCGGCGCCGGCACCTATGAAAACGCCAAATTCGGGGTCTCATGGCAGACATGAGCGACCACGACAGCGCGACGCCTTCGGTCACCGTCCCCTTCGCCCTCGTTGGCCTCGTCGGAGGCGGCCTCGTCGCCACGGTCTATTACCCTGACGGGGAGGCCATCCTCCGCTCCATTGCCGTCCTCGTCGTCATCTTCACGCCCATCGTCGCAGGTTGCTTTGGCGCGTGGCTCACTCCGCGCCTGAGCCGAGATGCCTTTGCCGCCTACGCGGCGGTCGTCTTTGGCACATTGGTGGCAGGCGCCCTCAATGGCTTTTTCGCCGGTCTACCGGTCCTCCCCTTCAACTTCATCTTTGGCCCCCTCGTCGGGGTCGTGTGCGCACTGGCATTCTTGCCACCTTTGATCCTCGCCGCCAGCGCG
Source organism: uncultured Polyangiaceae bacterium (assembly GCA_964383995.1). Lineage (GTDB taxonomy): Bacteria > Myxococcota_A > Polyangia > Polyangiales > Polyangiaceae > CAYLJT01. Next base: position 3,866 of record CAYLJT010000708.1, on the reverse strand, counting down.
GCGCGCAGGGCGGGAGCGGCGCGGGTCGGCTCGCTTTCGCATGCGGTCCGCCGCCGCGCAATCTACCTCGTCGCGGCCGCCTCCGCGGCCTTCGGAGGGGCCTTTGGCGCGTCCATGGTGATGCGTAGTGACAACCGTTGGCCCATGCCCTTTGCGCTGTTCTGCCTCGCAGGAGCGGCCCTGTCCGTTCCCTTCTTGCTGCTCGATGTCCTGAGCCTCGTGCGCGCCCGCGGCATCGAAAAGGCCTTCTTGTCGGCGCGGCCGCTGACCGCCGAAGAGGCGCAAAAGGCCGTCGAAAACCACGCGGACGTCGTGGATCTCGGCCTCGGCGCCCAGACCGTCGGCCACGTGACGAGCGCCCCCACGGCCTACCGCGACGGCGTCCACGTGACGCGCATGATGGTAGGCAGTCGCCGCGCGCTCGTGCGCACACTGCTCTTCGCGATTGGCTGTGATCTCGCGGTCTTGGTGGGCGGTGCCACCCTCGGCTCGACGGGCGTGGCCTCGCGCCTCGTCAACCCCGCATCCGAATGGCCCACGTCAAACGACCTAGACTCGACAATACGTTAGGCACGCGCTTCACGAGGTTGATCGAAGGCACGCGCTTTTCGACGACGCGCACCGGGATCTCGCGGACCCGCAAGCCAGCACGGTACGCCCGAATCACGAGCTCGCTCGCGAACACGTCTTTGTCGACCACACAGGCCTTGACGATAGGCAACAGCGGCCGGCGCAAAAAAGCCTTCAAGCCATGGGTGTCCGTGCCCTCGAAGCCGAGCGTCACCCGCAATAGACCATTGTAGAGCTGGCTCGCCGCGTGGCGCGCAAAGGGCCTCTCGTCCCGCGCCCCCGACAAGAGCTTCGAGCCAATGACCATGTCCGCCGCGCCCGAGCGCAAGATGTCGACCGCACGCCGATGAAACGTGGTGTCGCACAGGTCGATCTCCTCGCAAATCACGATGTCGCCCCGGGCCTCTTCGATGCCCCGGCGCAGGGCAGCACCGTAGTTGGGCTGCCCCAGCGAGAAGAAGCGCACCTCCGGGTATTTCTGGCACAGCTCCGCTGCCAGGCTCACCGTCTCGTCGCGTGAGCCGTTCTCGGCCAGAATCAGCTCGTAGCGAAAGCCAAAGGGCGAGAGCCGCTCGCGCAAGTCGACCACCGCCGCGTGCAAAATGGCCTCTTCGTTGTAGACCGGGATGACGAAGCTAATCTCGGGCTGGGGCTCGTTCATGGAGCGGCGTCGACACTTTCTTGGCCGTGGTGCAAATGCTCAGTTGCCCCAATCGCAGCGTCCCGCCCAAAAATCAAGGCGTCTTCCATGGACGAGTAGTTCCACCCGCCGTAGCGCCCCACCGAGCGAATGGCGTGGCCTTCCAGGTAGGGGCCAATCACCGAAAGCGCGGGATAATAGGCGTGATTGAACACCACATAGGCATGCTCGATGCGCCTTGTGCGCGCGAAGCGCACGGCCGCCCTCGACGACGCATAGCCCATCGCCACGAGGCCCGCGCTGACCTCGGGCAACAGGGCCTCAAGGTCGGGCTCCGCGCGCGACGAGAGCTCGACGTAGAGCCCGGCACAGCCCGGGGGAGCCATCGCCGAAGAGAAGTTCGAATAGCACCCGACGCGGTAGAACGGATAGGCCATCTCGGGCACATAGACCCAGTGATAGGGCTTGCCTGCAGGCTCGTTCAAAGCCACGTCCAGATAATAAAGGGGGTTGCACACGAGCTGCGACGCGGCCTCGGCGACGGCCTCGGGGAGCCCCTGGCACAGGCGCAAAAGGCTCGACATAGGCATGGTCGAGATCAATGTCTGGTAGTGGATCACCTCGTCTTTCAGCACCACCTCGCGCTTCAGAGGGTCAATCGCCACGGGCGCTCGCCCGAGCTCCAGGCGGCCCGCAAGCTCGCGCGCCATCCCGTCCGTCAGCGCTTGGATGCCCCGCGTGGGGTAAAGAAAACTGGCATTGTAGCCAAGCTCTCTGTCGTTCTTGCCGACGGCGCCCGCGAGCACGTCGTCGAGCTTGGGCAGGGGCACGAAGCGGCTGCACCAGTCGGCGGTGATGTCCTTGGGCGACACACCCCAGAGCTTCGTGTTGTAAGGAATCATGAAGTTGTCGCTGATGCCGTCCCCGAAGTGGACGCGACAAAACTCCTCGAAATTGCGGGGAGTAGGCTTGTGCTCGGCGAAGTGCGCCGCGACAAACCCCTTGAGGCAGGCATAGGCCACGTCGGGTGGTAGGCCGAACGTATTGGCCTGGTAGGGATAGCGTGTGTAACGGCCGTGGGACCACACAACGCTGCTCCTTTTGACCTCGACGTGATCGCCAATCCAGCCAAGCACCTTGGCGCGCATCTCCGGGTCACGCAGGTGGAGCAGGTGCCCCGTGCGGTCGAAGCGATAGCCGTCTTCTTCGAGGGTCACCACGTGACCCCCCGGTTTTTCGAGCTTTTCGAGCAGGCGAAAGGGCACGCCGCGGGCGCTCAGCTCGTGCGCCGCGGCCATGCCCGTGAGCCCCGCTCCCAAAACGAGCACGGTAGTTTCGGAGCGGGGGAAAAGTGGGGGTCGAGCCATCCAGCGCAAAAGCCAGGGTTATCCATTTGGCGCACTGCGACAAGGCCATGATCCACGGGTTTTTTCTGGTCGCGAGGCGCGCCACGCGGTAGCGCAACGAGAGCGGGTTTTCCCACCTGCAAACACGAGGTAGCTCCGATGGCCCATGCCCGCCGCACGTCGGTAAAAGTGAAAGGTCGCGTTCTTTATCTGACCGAGGACGCGAGCCTGCTCCGCTCCCAGCTCGAAGGCCAAAATGTGGCTTTCGAGGCCGAAAAACACGAGCTCATCCACAACATCTCGACGGACGAGCTGACCCCCGGCTGGGTTTGTTACTACTACGACGAAACCCTCGCCCGTTACTGCCTGGTGGGCTTGCGGGGCGGGGTCGTGGAGCGCGACGCCATCAAGAACGGCGGCTTCTCGGTCATCGTCAGCGGGCGCTCGAAGGGCTGCGGCAGCTCCCGCGAGACGGCGCCCTACTCCGAGCGCGAGGCGGGCATTTCCGTGGTGGTCGCCCGCAGCATCGAGAAAATTTACGGGCAAAACTGCCAAAACATCGGCCTCCTCACCACCACCGACTTCGGCCTCATCGACCGGCTCGCCGCCGGCGAAGAGGTGCCCATCGCCGAGTTCACGCGGGGCCTCGATCGCATCAGCGCCGACGTCGTCGAGTACGGCGGCCTGTTTGCCTACAACGAGGCGCGCCTCGCGGGGGAGGTGTCGCCCCCCGCCATCGCGACCGCACCGCGGCCGATGACGCTGGCCGAAAAAATCATCGCCGCCCACGCCGTGGTCGACGCCCGCGAGGGGGCCCTCGGCGTGCCCGCGGTGGCCCCCGGCGACGCCCTGTTCGTGCGCACCGACGTGCGGTTTTCCCACGAGTACGTGACGCCCATGGCCGAGTCGCTGTTCGTCGCGGCGCTCGGCAAAGACGCCAAGGTGACCGATCCCGACAGCGTGTTCGCGTTCCGCGATCACCTCACGTTCTTGGAGCCGATCATGCCCGAGGCGCACATCAAGCTCGGCCTGCGCGAGCAGGCCGCGAGCCTCGCCACGGTGCAGAAGTCGTTCACCGACAAGCACCACGTGAAGCTCTACGGCGAGGTCACGCGGGACGGAAAAATGGTCGGTTCCGAGGCCATTTGCCACAACAAGGTGATCGAAGAGCTGGCCCTCCCGGGGCAGGTCGTGGCGGGCACCGACTCGCACACCTGCATGGCCGGCGCGCTCGGTTGCTTCGCGTTCGGCGTGGGCTCGACCGACATGGCCAACGCCTGGCTCACGAAGGACGTGCGCGTCGCCGTGCC
>CAYLJT010000707.1:0-4646 GCA_964383995.1 uncultured Polyangiaceae bacterium | reverse complement strand
TGCCGGTGGAACACGTGGTGTACCGCCTGGTGAACATCCTGCTATCGGCGGTCGTCTACGACACCTACGCGTCCACGGGCCTTGACCTCGGGGGCGGCGTGCTGCCCGCCTCCACCTTCGAGGTCTCCGGCGGCGATGTGTTTTGGGAGGACATGCTCCTCGCGAAGTTCGACGCCACAGGCGGTCACTTGTGGAGCAAGCGCTTCAAGAACCAGCCCAACGGCGAGTTCATCCAACGTGGCGAAGCGGCGATCACGCCGGCCGGCGCCATCGTGGCGGCGGGCGAGTACTACTTCAGCATCGACCTCGACCCCAAGCCGAAGGGCAACCTGGCGGCCATGCACGACTTCTTCTTGGCATCGTTTGACCCCTAACGACCCGGGCCTCCATGGCGTTTTTTCAAGCTCCCCCAACGCTCGGCAACCAATACGACGACGATCGCGTGCTGCGCTCCTACCTGCGTCGCGCGCTCCCCACCGAGGTCCTCGCGGACGTCGAGCCCGAGCTCCGGGCGATGGGCGAATTGGCTGGCGGCAAGCTCTACGCGATGCAGCTCGAAGACCGCAAGAACGAGCCGACCTTGACGTCGTGGAGCCCCTGGGGCCGCCGCATCGATCAAATCGAGGTCTCGCCCCTGTGGCGCGAAGCCGCGCGCATCGCGGCGGAACAGGGCGTGGTCGCGACGGCCTACGAAAAGCGGCACGGAGCGCACTCGCGCGTGCACCAGTTCGCGCTCGCCTACCTCTTCGATGCGTCGACCGATGTGTACACGTGCCCCCTCGCGATGACCGATGGCGCCGCCAAGACGCTGCTCGTTCACAAGCACGAGCCCCTGATCGAACGGGCGGTCTCGCGCCTGATAAGCCGCGACCCCGCGCGCGCATGGACCAGCGGTCAATGGATGACCGAGCGCACGGGCGGCTCCGACGTCGGTTTGTCCGAGACATTTGCGCGCCCCATGGACGACGGTTCGGGGCGCTTTCGCCTGTACGGCACCAAATGGTTCACCTCCGCCACCACCTCGCCCATGGCCCTCACGCTCGGGCGCCCCGAGGGCAATCCCCCGGGCGGGCGCGGCCTCGCGTTGTTCTACGTGGAGGTCGACGACGAGCACGGCAACAAGAACGGCATCAGCGTCAATCGGCTCAAAGACAAGCTCGGCACACGCAAGGTCCCGACCGCCGAGCTCACCCTCGACGGCGCCATCGCGACCGCCGTGGTCGGCACCTCCGACGGCGTGCGCGCCATCTCGCCGATGCTCAACATCACCCGCACTTGGAACGCCATCGGCGCCATCGCGGGGATGCGCCGGGGCCTCGCGCTGGCCCGCAACTACGCCTCCAAACGCGTCGCGTTCGGCGCGCCCCTCGCCGAAAAGCCCCTGCACGCCGAGACCCTCGCCACGCTGGCTGCCGAGCACGAGGCCGCGCTGCACCTCACGTTCCGCGCGGTGGAGCTCTTGGGGCGCGAAGAAGCGGGTGAGCTGACGGAGCACGAGGCCGCGTTGCTGCGCCTGATCACGCCGCTCACCAAGCTCCTCACGGGCAAGCAGGCGGTGCGTGTCACCTCCGAGGTGCTCGAGTGCTTCGGCGGCGCTGGCTATGTCGAGGACACGGGGCTTCCCAGGTTGCTTCGCGACGCGCAGGTGCTGCCGATCTGGGAAGGTACGACCAACGTCCTGTCCCTCGATGCCCTGCGCGCGATCGCCAAGGGCGAGAGCCTCGACGCCCTCGCGACCGAGATCGATCGTCTGGTCCAGGGCGCTTCGGGGTCCCTCGGCGAGCTTGGAAAGCGCGCGCAGAAGGCCGTCGCCGAGGCCCGCGCCTGGCTCCAAGCCACCTACCCGCGGGACGCCCTCGACGTCGAAGCCGGAGCGCGCAGCTTTGCCATTTGTCTCGGACGTTCGCTCGCATTGGCCCTGCTCGTGCGCCACGCGGCGTGGTCCGAGGAGCACGAGGGCGACCAGCGAACGACCTTCGCCGCGACCATCTTCGCGTCCCACGGCGTGGCGATGGAAGCCGTCGCGCAGCGGAGCATGGCGCACGCGCTCGCCCTCGACGAAGCCGATGGAGCCCGCACATGAGCGACGCGAAGGCCGCTCCGCGCAGCTACACGCTCGAAGACCTCAACGAACGAGGAGGCGGTTGGAACCGCGCCATGGGCCTCGTCGTCACGGCCGCAACGCCGGACGAGGTCACGGCCGAGCTCACCGTCGGCCCGCAGCACCATCAGGGCTACGGCATCGTTCACGGCGGGGTCTATGCGGGGATCGTCGAGACCGCGTGCTCCATCGGCGCGGCCCTTTGGTCTTTGCCCCAGGGGCGACCCGTGGTGGGCCTCGAAAACACCACGAGCTTCCTTCGCGCCATGCGCGGCGGCCGCCTTCGCGTTCAGGCCACGCCCCTCGTGCGGGGACGGCGCTCGCAGGTCTGGGAAGCCAACGTCACCGACGACGAAGACCGCCTGGTAGCGACCGGTCGCGTGCGCCTCCTTTGCCTGGAACCGGAGACACAAATCGACGGCGCGGCCCTCGACCTGCGCACCGACGCGAACAAAAATGCCTGATTTGGCGCGTCAGACGATTCTCTTCTTCGGCGTAATGCTTGGCCGAGCACGCTAACCGCCATTACCATCCCGCCGACCCAACAAGGGGAAGCCCCGAAGAAGGAGCATCATGATGCCGAGCTTCATGTCGATTCTTGCTGTTGAAACCGATCCCACCGCCATCATCCCGTGCGTCAAGGTCAACAAGGGCCTTTGGCTCGCGGCGAGCGTTCACCGCACGCCTTTCTACGCAGAAATGCGCTTCACCTACACCAGCGAAGACGGCCGCACGGTCGGCCCCATCCCTTCGTCGCAGCTCGTCAACGCATTCACCTTCCACCGCGACATCGATTCGAAATACGTCGACGTTCACGGGCTTCGCGTGACCATCCCGGCGGCCGTCAAGTCGGGCAGCATGGTCACCTGCGGGGTCAAGATGACCATCACCGACGCGACCGGCGCGACCGTCGATCTGAACGACCCCGAGATGAGCTCGGTCGTCGCTCCCTGAGTCTCGGCCTCCTGGGCTTGCCCCAAAGAAAAGCCCCCAACGCGCAGGCGGAGGGGGCTTTGGCTTTTCAGGCCGAAAGACGGCCCAAACCGGGCGGCGCCGGGCTAACCGATCATGCGCAGGCTCGGGGGCTTGAGGGGAAGCGTGGGGCGCGACCCGGGAAACGAGCCGGGAGCCGAGGGCGCGGCGGTGGGCACGGCGGGGGCCTCTCCCTCGATGGCGGCGAGGGCGCTCAGAGCCTTTTCCAAGCCGATTTCGAGCACAGCCTCGGGGTGGAACAGGTTCGAGATCTTGATCAGCCGCAGGCACATCACCTTGCCGAGATCGATCTCGCGCTCGATGAAGGTCTCGAAGGAGCCGAAGCCTTTGGCTTGATACAGCTCTTGCTGCTGGATGTCGGCGAGGGCCCGCCCGATCTCGTGGAAGCTTTTGTCGAGGCGCTTGCGGAGCGTCCGGATCTTTTGGGTCTGGTTGTAGAGCTCGCCGATCTTCGCCTTGATCTCCTCGGCGCCGCTCGGCACGCGCAGGGTGGCGCGGGCGCTCCCGGGGGGAGCGGGCTCGGCCGCGCGGGCACGGGCCTCGGCGGCGTGCTTGGCGGCGTGACGGGCAGCCCACGGGGCCGCGCCGCGCAGACCCAGTTTGCGCTTCGGCGAGTTCGGGTCGGCAGCGGCCTCGGCGGCCTTGCTCTTGGCGGCAGCCTTGGGCTTGGCCTTGGCAGCGACCTTCGCCTTCGGAGCGGCAACCTTGGCCTTCTTCGCAGGCTTCGCGGCCTTGGCGCTCTTGACCGCCTTCGCCACCTTGGCGGGCTTCGCAGCCTTCACGGGCTTCGCAGCCTTCGTGGTCTTGACGGCTTTCTTCGCCGCCTTCTTCGAGCTGCTGGTTTTTTTGACCTTCGTGGGCATGGTCGAGTCCTGGAAGAAAGGATTACGAAGGTGTCAAGACCTTCGCGCGGGCAGACAGCGCGCCATACCAAGAAAAAGCCTGTCTTGTAAAGGAAGTTCACATGTTTTACCTCGCCTGCGCTCGCCGGCAGTGAGGCACAACGGGTGACGGGGAGCCCGGGTCCGGGGTAGATCGACCCATGCCGACGGACTCCGCTCCCGCGACCAGCTCGTCACCGCCTGCGGAGCTCTCGAACCGCATCGCCGTCGTGGTGAACGGCAACGCCAAGAGCGTCACCGCCGAGATTATCCAGACCCTCGACGAGATCCTCGACAGCGGCGATTTGTTCGTGTCGCGGCACGTCGAGGAGAGCCAAGCGATCGCGCGAGTTCTCGTGGACCGCGGCTACGGGACCATCCTCACGGGCGGTGGCGACGGGACGTTCACGGTGATGGTGACGGCCGTCGTACGCGAGGCCCATTCACGCAACGCGGAGGTGCCGCGCTTCGGGCTGCTGCGTTTGGGCACGGGCAACTCCCTGGCGTGGGTCATCGGCGCCAGCGGAGCGGGCGTGCGCATGAAGGGGCGGGGCGCCAAACGCGCGCTTTCGGCCGACCTCGCGCGGCTGCGCGCCGAGGCCGGGAGCCGCACCATTCGGCTCGTCGAGGTGGATGGCATGCTCTCGCCGTTCTGCGACTTTGGCATCGAT
>CAYLJT010000706.1:0-4665 GCA_964383995.1 uncultured Polyangiaceae bacterium | reverse complement strand
CGGCGGTTCGGGAGCCTTTGCCACGCGCGGCTCGGGCGCGGGAGACGCGGGCGCGGGAGGTGGTGTCGTGGCTTCACAGCCCGCGAGCGGCAGCAAGGTCAGCGCCGCGCCCATTTGGAGAACCTGTCGCCTGTCCATCGTGCTCGGCCTCCGGCAAATACCCAGGGAGCCAAACGACTCCCACATCTGGCCCGCGGCGTCCAGGGTTCGCCTGCGCAGATGCGCGGGTTTCCGCGTGCCTTCCCGGACCTCTGACCTTCTGCTATGAGAGGCGCGTGATGAAGCGAGCCGTCCGAACGCCACGCCGCGCGCCAACGAAACCCCTTCGAGCGCCCGGGTCCGAGGCTCGTGGGTTTCCGCCGCGCCGATTCCTGACGCGCGCCGCCTCGCGGGCGGGCCTCGCAGCGGGCCTCGGTCTGCTGCTCGGATGTGCGGGGGCTCCGCCCGAGCCCACACCCGTGGTCCCCGCGCCGAGCGTCGAGCTGCCCGTCGGCCCGCCCCCTTCCTTTCGTCTTCCCACGACCGTCTTGCCTACCCACATGACGGCGACCTTGACCATCGATCCGGCAAAGGACACCTTCGAAGGAGAGGCGATCCTAACGCTGAACGTCACGGCGCCGTCGCGGGTCGTGTGGTTGTCTCTGGCCGATCTGGACGTGCACGACGCGACCTTCCTGGTTGGCGGCGCGTCCCGAGCCGCGCGGTTCGTTCCGGGGCCCAAGGAGATCGCCGGCTTTGCCGCACAAGAAGAGCTGCCCACGGGGGCCGTTGAGCTGCGCGTGCATTACACCGGTCATGTCTTACCCGACGCCGATCGGGGCGTCTTCCGGGAGGTGGAAGATGGCAGGCCGTTCCTCTTCTCCCAGTTCGAGAACACCGACGCGCGGCGCGCCTTCCCATGCTTCGACGAGCCGAGCTTCAAGGTACCCTGGCAGCTCACCCTGCGTGTCCCCAAGGACGCCGTGGCCCTGTCCAATACACCGGTCGCCGCTGAAGACGTGGAGCCGACAGGCGTCAAGGTCGTGCGCTTCGCGGAGACCAAGCCGCTCCCGAGCTACCTCGTGGCCTTCGCCGTCGGGCCCTTCGAGCTCATCGACGCCGGCAAGGGAGGCAAGAACGGTGTCCCGATCCGCTACGCCGTGCCCCCGGGGCGGGGCTCGGAGGCCGCCTACGCCGTGGCCGCGACGCCCAAGCTCATGGACATGCTGGAGGCCGCCTTCGGAATTCCTTACCCCTACGAAAAGCTCGACGTGGTGGCGATCCCCCAGCTCATCTCGTTCGGCGCGATGGAGAACGCGGGCCTGATCACCGCTGGGGCAAGCCAGATCCTGGCCAAGCCGGTGGAAGAAACACCGGGCTTCAAGCAGAACGCGGTGGCCCTCATCGACCACGAGCTGGCTCACCAATGGTTCGGCGACCTCGTGACCATGGCCTTTTGGGACGACGTCTGGCTCAACGAAGGCTTCGCGACGTGGATGGAGCACGGCATTACCCAGCAGTTCGACCCGTCTTTCGGGCAGGATACGCTGCGCGCTGCCAGCCTGGGCTACGTGATGCGCGAAGACAGCCTGGTGTCCGCGAGGAAGGTCAGGCAGGAGGTTGTCTCGGACGATGACATCCAAAACGCCTTCGATGGCATCACCTACCAAAAGGGGGCGGCCCTGCTCGACATGTTCGAGGGCTACGTCGGCCAAGACGCGTTCCGCAAAGGCGTCCGCAGCTACCTGGAACGCCACGCGCACGGCAACGCGACCTCCTCCGACTTCCTTGCCGACCTGACCGCGGGCTCCGGCGTGGATATCCAGGCGGCCTTCGCGAGCTTCCTCGATCGGCCGGGCGTCCCCCTGATCACCACCAAGCTGACGTGCGACGCGGCGGGCGCCAAGCTCAGCTTGTCGCAAGAGCGCTTTCTACCCATGGGCTCCAAGGGGGTCGCCGAAGAGCCACCCTGGCAAATCCCGATCTGCGTGCGTTATGGCGTCGGAGACGCGAGCGCGAAGGCGTGCGTCATGCTCAGCGCGAAGACCGGCGAGCTTCCCTTGCCACGCCCCGCGGGGGCCAAATCCGCCTGTCCCACGTGGGTCGTGCCGCGCGCGGAGGGGCGCGGCTACTACCGCGTCAGCTACCCCCTGTCCGAGCTCCAAAGCTTGCTCGGGCCCCAAGCGAAGCACCTTTTGCCCGCGGAGCGCCTGACCGTCTACTCCGACGCGCACGCTGCGGTGGACACGGGGAAGATCCCGCTCGGCGAGCTGTTGCGGCTGGCCGTCCAGGGTGTGCAAGAAGCCGATCCCGCCGTAGCGGAGGCGGCGGCCGAGCTCTTGGGCACCCTGCGCCCCGTGTATCTGACCCAGGAAGAGCTGCCGCGGGCGCGGAAATTCATCGACACCGCCATCGGGTCTCGCCTGCGGGCGCTCGGGTTGGTGCCCAAAGAGGGGGAGCTTTTGGCGGTCCGCTCCCTGCGTGAGACGTTGATCTACCTGCTCGTCGCGCGGGGCAGCGATGAGAAGCTGCTGGCGGAGGCCGACGCCATCGCGCGCCGCTGGCTCGACGACCCCAAAACCTTGCCACCCTCGGCGGCGCCCAAGCTGCTGCGCGCCGCCACGCGTCGTGGGGATCGCGCGCTGTTCGACCGGCTCGTCGCCCTGGCCAAGGCCGAGAAAGATAGCCGGCGCCGCGAGGTGTTGATCCGTTCCCTCGGCACCTTCCAGACCCCTGACCTGACCCGCGCGAGCGTCGCCTTGTTCATCGATGGGACCTTCGACGTGCGCGAGGGCATGGGCATCATCTGGAGCCAACCGGAGGACAACCGCGCCGATCTCTGGGCCGCCGTTCTGGAAAGGTTTGACGCTTTCATGGCTCGCATGCCCGAAGATCTTCGGCCCTACGTCACCTACGCCGCGGAGGGCTTCTGCGACGAGGCCGACCGGGTCAAGGTGGATACCTTCCTGCGCCCGCGCGCCAGCGCCGTCACGGGGATGCCAAGGCTCCTCGATCAGACGCTCGAGTCGATCTCCCTGTGCGCCACCCAGAAGGCCAGCCACCGCGCGAGCCTGGCGAAGCTCCTCGGGAAATAAGCCTTCTAACCATGCCAAGCCACCCGTGCGCCTCGAATGCAACCTTGCCTCGTCGGGGTAGGTCCCCGTCGACGGTCGCGGCTTGGGGGCCGCGTGCGGGTCAGAGGGCGACGGCCGCGATGACCAACGCCGTCGTGCCGAGGGCGCTGGCCAAGGTCATCAGGTTCATGCGCGTGCCGCGCGTGCGGAGCTCGGCGACCATTTGGAGATTCGCGATCTTCTCGACGCCGTCGCCCGTGTCGCGCAACCCGTGCGCGGCCATGTACGTTCAGGTTCGAAACAGCCCCTGGTACGCCAAGGCGTACGCAACAAAAAACGGCAGAAAAACAGCCGAAAATGCCCAGGTTGGCGCGCCGAGCCAGCGCATCGACACAATCGCCGCCAGGGCGACACCGAAGATGATGACCGAGCGCGTGAGGCGCAGTTCCACGCCGTGCTCGTCGATGTTCGAGAGGGGCGCGATGGTGTCGGCGGTCGCCATACGCGTAAGCATAATCCATCCCCACGGGCGCGCCAGCCATGAACACCAGGCGGATGCGATCGCCCCCGCGCTTCGACGACGGACGGTCGGTCGGCGGTCTCACCGGGTGGGGCCGGGATGAGCCTCCGGAGGATCATCGATCTGCGCCCCGGAGAGGCGCGCCCGGCGCTGTTTTCGGCCACGATCTTGGGCCTCCTGGTCGCCGCGCACACGATCCTGGAGACCGCCCGCGACGCGCTCTTCCTGTCGAAGCTACCCCCCGATCGCCTGACCGTCGTCTACGCCTTGCTGGCCGTCCTCTCGCTCCTTACGGGCGCCGCGAGCGGCAAGCTTTCTCGACGTTTCGGGCGGCGCGCGACGCTCGTGGTGTCCGGCCTGGTGTCCGCCTACACGGTGGTCTTGCTCTACTTGCGGCCTGCCACGCCGATCTCCGTGTTCGTTTTGTACCTCGTCAGCGGCGTCATCGGCACGGTCTTGATGCTCCAGTTCTGGATGTTCGCCGGCGAGATGTTCACCGTCTCCCAGGGCAAGCGGCTCTTTGGACCGATCGGCGCGGGCGGCGTGCTCGGTGCCGCGCTCGGCGCGGGGGCCGCGGCCATTGGGCTCAGCTTCATCCCGGTAGGTGGCCTATTGCTCGCGTCCGCGGCCCTGTTCATGACGGCTTCGTTGGTCGTCGCCCGCGCCCCGACGGCTGACTTGGTGGTGACGGGAGCCGCGCGGTCCAGTGGCGGCATGTTCAGTTGGGTCCACGATCTCGGTTCGCTCCGCAAAGACCGCTACGTCCCGCTCATTGGCCTCTTGACCGCCGTCGGTACGGCGGCGGTGCTCGTCGCCGACTACCTGTTCAAGTCGAGCGCCGCTGCGACCCTGCCCAAGGACCAATTGGGCCCCTTCTTCGCCATGTTTTACGCGGCGATCAACGCCCTGTCGCTGCTCGTGCAGCTCTTCGTGAGCGGGGCCTTGGTGCGCCGTTTGGGGGTGACGGGCACGCTCCTGGTTCTACCCATGCTATTGGCGCTGTTCGGCGGGGCAGCGGGCTTGGGCCTCGGCTTCGGGGTCGCCCTCGCGGCGAAGGGCTCCGACGGATCCTTGCGGCACAGCCTGCACCGG
>CAYLJT010000705.1:0-4682 GCA_964383995.1 uncultured Polyangiaceae bacterium | reverse complement strand
GACTGGGTCCCCGGCCACGCCCACCTCGTCATGTTCGGCGTGTTCAGCTTCTGGATCATCGGCATGGTGGTCTACCTCTGGCCCAAGCTCGTCGAGCGCCCCTGGTACAGCGAGAAGCTGAACGCCTGGAACTACTGGCTCTCGGCGATCGGCCTGCTCGTGATGTTCTTCGACCTCCTGGTCGCTGGCGTGATGCAGGGCTACCTCTGGATCAACCTCGCGCCGTGGGAGCAGTCGCTCATCGCGTCGATGGCGTTCTGGCACATTCGCGCCATCGCAGGGTCGGCGATCATCATTGGTCAGTTGCTCCAAGCCTACAACATGTGGATGACCGCCAAGAGCCCGGCGACAGCCAGTTTGCCCGAGACATCCGTCCCCGCCGAAGCGGCGGCCGGTTGAGGAGAAGACGTCCATGGCGCTCGAAAAGCTCCCCACCATCCTGGTCGTCGCCGGCGTAGGTTGCTTCGGCCTCGCCGCCGTCGTGTCGGGCTATCTGCCCATCGCCCACCTTTCCAAAATCGAGGTAAAGACCGTCGAGGAGATCATTACCGAGCCATCCTACGAGTTTCAGCAGCTCGCGGCGTGGTACCCCAATACGTTCAAGAAGTATTACGGCGAACCGGACACCAAGGCCTTCCAAAAGGCCCTACTGCTCGGGCGCGACACGTACATCGCCGAGGCTTGCTGGCACTGCCATTCGCAATACGTCCGGCCCGTCTCGAACGAAGACATGCGCTTCGGCAAGGTGTCCTGGGCAGGTGAGTACATGAACGAGCTGTTCCTGCCTCACCTGTTCGGCACGCGGCGCGTCGGCCCCGATCTCATACGCGAGTCGGGCCGCCACGGGACCGACTGGCACGTGGCGCACTTCTACGATCCTACCATGGTCGTCCCGTCGTCCGTGATGCCGCGCTACACCTGGTTCTTCGATGGCGAAGAGCCGAACGAGCGGGGTATCGCCATGATAGCTTACGTCCAGTGGCTTGGAAGCTGGGCGACCCCCGAAGCTTTGGAGCGTCAGGAGGTGTCCAATGTCGCACCGTGAGAAGGGCGCCGCCGCGCGCGTCGAGAAGCGAGAAAAGCTGGTGCTCTGGGTGTCGATGGTGCTCGGCATCATTTGCGCGGGCACCGCCTTCGCCTACAAAGTTGCGGAGTTCATCTTCACCCTCGGCGAGACCGACGTGCAGGGCTTCGCCGACGTGCCGATCACGGTCTACTTCGTGGTGGCCGCTGGTTGGTTGTGTCTGCTCATCTGGTGCTATCTCACCGGGAAATTTACCGACGTCGAGCAGACCAAGTGGGACATGTTGAAGCAGGAGGAAGAATATGAGCGCCTCGGCCAGTAAGGCAAAGGCTGCCGCGGCGAAGGCCGCGCCGAAGGAGAGCGACGAACAGCGCGTCGCGTTTCTGGAGACCGAGAAGAGCGAGACTTGGATGGAGTACGACCACGGCAAGCTCCCGTGGTATGTCGCCGCCGTCTGGCTCTGCGCGCTCATCGGCTTTGGCGCCTACATGATAACCTACGCGGTTCCTGACCTCGGATCATGGGGCTCTCCCTGACAGCCGACGGCACCGTGCGGCAGGTCGCGAACATCGCGGCCTGCCCGCACTGTGCGTCCACCGTCCCCGCCGGAGACACCTACTGCTGCTACGGCTGTGAGCTCGCGGCGGGGGTGCTCCGCGAGGGCGCGGAGGAGCACTCGAAGACGCGAGCGGCCCTGGTTTTGTCGCTCCTTTTGTCGATGCTCGTGATGATGCTGTCGCTCTTTCTGTACGCCGAGGACGTGTACGAAGTAAGGCCGGCGGGCGTGTACACCGCCCTGTCGTCCATGTACCGCTGGGCGTCTTTGCTGGTGGCGACACCGGTCGTGGTGCTCCTCGGCGTCCCCCTCGCGCGCCGGGCAATCAAGGCGCTCCGCAGGGGGCGCATCGGTATGGACCTGCTCATTTTGGTGGGCTCTTCTGCCGCCTACGGGCTCAGCGTGCGGGCCGTGCTCCTCGGCCTGCACGGGGTCTATTTCGACAGCGCGACCGCCGCCCTGATGCTCTCTACCCTGGGAAGGTTTCTGGAGGCGAAGGGCAGGGCGCAAGCGAGCCGCGTGCTCGGTCCCCTGCTCGAACGAACGCGCTCCACGGTGCGCGTCGTCCGGCCCGACGGTGAGGTGTCGAGCTCGCCGGCCCTCGTCGGCGAGGGTGATACGCTGCGCCTCGACATCGACGAGACGTTGCCCGTCGACGCTGTCATCGTGGGGGAAGCCGTGGAGGTCAACCTGGCCGTGCTGAGCGGCGAGGCGGCGCCCGTGCTCAAGAAGAACGGCGATACGGTGCCCGCGGGCGCCGTCGTGGTCTCGGGGACGCTCCGCTGCGTGGCCCTGCGCTCCGCCAAGTTGTCTACCCTGGAGCGCCTCGCTGAAATGTCTCGGACATTACGCGAAGCGCCTTCCCCCTTGCTGCGTCATGCCGACGCCTTCGCGGCCGTCTTGACACCGTTCGTGGTCGCCCTCGCGCTGGCCACCTTCGGTTATTGGTATTGGGTAGCTAGCCCCGAAGAAGCGACCCTTGCCGCGCTCTCCGTCGTGCTCGCGGCGTGTCCGTGCACCTACGGCGCCATCGCGCCCCTCATGCTGTGGTTGGGCATGCAAAAGGCCCTGGCCCATGGTGCCCTGGTGCGTACCCCAAAGACCATGGAAGAGCTTGCCAAGGTCGACTGCGTGGCCTTCGACAAAACGGGCACCCTGACCGACCCGACCCTGGCGGTCACCAGGCTGGCTGTCGCCGACGGATCGCGTGAGGCCGACGCGCTCGGTTGGGTGGCCGCGATGGAAGCGGGCACGAGGCACCCCGTGGGCCGGGCGCTGGCCAAATTTGCCGAGGAGAACGGCGCCAAACCACCTCCCCTGGGGGCCCGCTCGAACCTCGCGGGTCGCGGCATCTCCGCCGAGACCGAGGATGGAGCGCGGCTCCTCCTGGGCACGCCTTCCTGGTTGACGTCGGAGGGCGTCGAGGGCGTGCCGCGCGAGGCCCGCGTGGTGTTGGCAAGGGGTGGGAAGGTCGTCGCCTCGTTCTGGGTAGGTGAGACCCTGCGCCGGGAGGCGCGAGCGGCCCTGGAAGCGCTGCGGATCGAGGGAATTCGTCGCGTCGTGCTCACCGGGGACGATCCCGAATCGGCGGCGCGTGTCGTCGCTGATCTCGATCTGGACGTGCGCGCCGGTCTCGGACCCGAAGCGAAGGTGACCGCGCTGCGCTCCTTCGGCGAGCGCGCGGCCATGGTAGGTGACGGTCTGAACGACGGTCCGGCGCTGGCGGGGGTAGGGCCGGGATTTTCCATGGATGGCAGCAGCGATCTGGCCCGTGGCATGGCCCACGTCGCTCTTCTCCGCGCCGACCTGCGCCTGGTACCGTGGACCCTTGGCCTGGCGCGAAGGACGCTTCGTCTGACCCGCCACAGCCTCGTCGCCGCCACGGTGTACAACCTCCTGTTTCTGACCCTCGCTGCCACGGGGCACCTGCGTCCCGTATGGGCAGGCGTCGCCATGGCCACGTCGTCGCTCTTGATGCTCGTGATGGCCTTGTCGCTGCGCGAGGCGCCGGGACCTGAAGGGGCTCCGTCATGAACCTCGACGCGCTGGTCATCGCGGCTGTTTCCATGGGCTTTTTGGGCTCCTTGCACTGCTCCACCATGTGCGGCCCGCTGGCCGCGGCGGGCTGCGTAGGGCAGGGGAAGGGCCGCGCGGCGCTCGGCTATTTCGCAGGACGCTTGGTAGGATACGCGACCATGGGCGCCCTGGTGGGGCAGCTCGGACACCACGCATTGTGCCTTTTGCCCATGGAACAGGCCGAAAACGTCGCGGTGGCGCTGACCGCCCTGCCGGCGGCGGCGCGGGGGCTGAAGATCCTCACGTCTTCCCACGAGGCGCCGGTGCTGGTCCCCCTTCGCCGGGGCAAGGCATCCGGCGCCTTGAGAGCCCTTGCCACCCTGATGCCTCGGCGCGGCTTGGGCTTGGGGCTCGTTACGGCGGTCTTGCCCTGTGGCCTGCTGGTCGCCGCGTGGACCTTGGCGGCGAGCACAGCGAGCCCGAGCCTCGGGGCGCTGGTCATGGCGCTCATCGCGCTCAGCACGCTCCCGGGCCTGCTTTTTCCCATGATCGGCGCTGGGATCCTCGGCAAACACCTGCGCATGAAGCCTTGGATCGAGGGGTCCCTCTGGTGTGCGTTGGCGGTGTGGCTCCTGTTGCGGCCGCTGTGGGTGGCGGCCCATTGCGCGGTGCCGAGCGCAGCCCTCGGTTGACGCGTGGCTACCCCGGGGGAGCACGCCGTTCATGATGCGGATTACAAGGGCAGCGGCGGCCGAATCTCTTGAGATTGCTATTTTGCATGTTTCCTTAACGCCCTCCTTCGGATAGCGTCGGCGACGTGGATGCGAGGACCCCTCTCGGGGGCCCCAGCGACGAATCTCCTGAACGCGACTTAGCCGGCGCGCTGCACGACGTGTCGAACGCGCTCACGGTCATCCTCGGTTGGGCCGAAGGCGCAGATCCAGCGCGGGATCCAGCCCGAATCGAAAGCGCGCTGCGCGTCATCGCCGCCCAGGCGCGGCACGCGAAGACCATCGCGCGCAGGGCCATCGGCGCGGTCGTGGCCGAGGACGAGCAAGTGAGCGTGCGCGAGCCCCTCGAGTCGGT
>CAYLJT010000704.1:0-4686 GCA_964383995.1 uncultured Polyangiaceae bacterium | reverse complement strand
GTCCCGAAGGCCCTCGCGGCCTACGAAAAGTCCCGCAGGCCCGCGGTCGAGAGCCTGCAACGGGCGGCACAGGTGAGCCTGGAGTGGTTCGAGATCACCGAGCGCTACCGGGACCTCGACCCGTTGACGTTCACGATGAGCCTCCTGACGCGCAGCCTGCGCGTGACCCACGGCAACCTGAAGAAGCGCGACCCGAAGCTCGTGCGCCGCGTCGACAAGGCCTTTGCCGAGAAGGCCGCGGCTCAGGCAAAGACGACCGTTCCGTCGAGCACGCCGCCGATGTTGACGCCGCTCCGCCTGCGCGACCTCGTGATCGAAAATCGCATCGTGGTCAGTCCCATGTGCCAATACTCGGCGAAAGACGGCCTCGTCGACGATTGGCACCTTGTTCACCTCGGCAGTCGTGCGGTGGGCGGCGCGGGACTGGTCCTCACCGAGATGACGGACGTCTCGGCCGAAGGGCGCATCACCCCGGGCTGCGCGGGGCTGTACGACCCTTCCCATGTCGGTGGCTACCGCCGCATCACCGAGTTCGTGCACCGCTATTCCCGCGCGAAAATCGGCGTGCAATTGGCGCACGCCGGTCGCAAGGGCTCGACGAAGCGCCTGTGGGAGGGCATGGACCAACCGCTCGACGAGGGCAATTGGCCGCTCATCGCCGCGTCCGCCATCGCCTACAAGCCCGCGAGCCAGGTGCCGAAGGCCATGGATCGGGCCGACATGGACGCGGTGAAGGCCGACTTCGTGCGCGCCACCGAGATGGCCTTGGAGGCGGGCTTCGATCTCATCGAGCTGCACTTCGCGCACGGCTACTTGCTGTCCACGTTCTTGTCGCCCTTCACCAACGTGCGTAGCGACGAATACGGCGGCTCGCTCGAAAATCGCATGCGCTACCCGCTCGAGATCCTCCACGCGGTGCGCGGCGTCTGGCCGGCAGAAAAGCCGATTTCGGTGCGTATTTCGGCGACCGACTGGATGCCTTCGGGCTTCTCGGGGGCCGACGCCGTGGTGCTCGCGAAGGCCCTCGCCGCGGCCGGCTGCGACATCGTGGACGTGTCTGCGGGGCAGGTCGTTCCCGGCGGACAACCTCGCTATGGGAGGCTATTTCAGGTGCCTTTCAGCGACCAAATCAAGCAAGAGGCCAAGGTGCCCACCATGTGCGTCGGCGCCATCACCTCGTACACCGACGTGAACAGCATCTTGACCGCGGGCAGGGCGGACCTGTGCGCGCTCGCCCGCGCCCACCTGCACGATCCGTATTGGACACGGCACGCAGCCAGCGCGCAGGAGGCCGAGCTGCCCTGGCCCCCCCAATACGTAGCGATAACGGGCTTTCGGCCGCGCTTCGAATAGCGGACCGAACCTACCGCTTTCGCCGCGCACGCCGCCTTACGCCGGCGGCGGCACCCACCAGGCCCACGCTGGCCCACAGCGAAATGTCTCGGACATGGCTCCCTGGGCTGGCGCTGCACAAGCCGCCTCCGCCCGGTGAAAGGCCTGCAAATGGGTCCCCCGGCGGCTCCGGCTCGGGCGGCGGCTGAATGGCATCGACGACGGCGAGCGCCTCCGCGGTCTTGCCACCGGGATCGGTCACACGCAGCTTCATCGTGTAGGTGCCAATGGCGTCGAAGCGAACGGGCAGTGCGGCTGTGGTCAGCTTCTCTTCGTAGGCCCCGTCGTAGTCGCGATCGACCTCGAACGTGAGGCTATCGAGCTCGTCGTCGGCGTCGGCGACGGTGAGCGCCACGGGCGTGTCCTTGCCAATGTCCACGGTGGCCCGCTCGATGGTCAACGTGGGCGCCGCGTTCGGCTCCGGGTCTTGTCCAAACAGGCTGCGGTACGCGCGGAGCTTGCCATAGCCGTAGTCGTCATTGGGCACGGCGCCCGTGAAGCTGTCGGCGACGGCTCCGTTCTTGATGGCCTCTCGCACTTGATCGCCCGTGCGGCTGGGGTCCTGTTGAATCAAGAGGGCCGCGACGCCCGCCACGTGCGGGCTCGCCCCCGAGGTGCCGCCGTACGTCTGGTAATTCACCGAATATTCGGGCCACAAGCCCGCGGTCGTCGGATCGTCCGGGGCGCTTATCCAGAGGTCGAGCGCGCCGTCGATGCGGTGGCCGCGACCGGAGTAATAGGCCCTGTCCCCGGGCGTGCCTCCAAGCGTGCCGTGCCCTGTGTAGGCCGCGATGCCCATGCCGTGATCGGCCGTCCCGGGCCAACCGACGAGGTGATCCTCGGACACGTTGTCGGGAAAGTAGATGCCCTGACCCCAGCCCGAGAGGTCGTCTTGCACATAGGCGATCAGCGTCAAATCACCGGCTACCGGGCTCGGTTCGCTCACGTGCATCGTCCAGGTTCCGGTCGGGATCGAGGGGCCGTTCGAGCTGGCCGAATAGACGTAGAACGTGCTTTGGACCGTGTCGCGCGAGGAGCGGATGGTCTCGGCGTAGAGCTTGAGCCCTATGCCCCAATCGACATAGGCGAAAGGTTCCCCCGGGAGAGGCAGGGCCAGCGTGGCGCCGGTCGGATCCTCGAGCGTGACCAGCAAGTCCCGCGTCGCGTCGCGGTAGAGCAGGGTCGCGCCGATGAAATGGAACGCCCCACCGGGGTAGTCGTCGGGTGCCTCGATGTTGATATCGTGGGTCCCGCCAGTGAACGTGCTGACGTAGAGCTTCGACGCGCCCGAGAGATTTCCGGCCGGGTTGATGTGCGAGACGCCCGTCGCGCTGGTGTCGTCGATGAGCTGCTCCATTTGGCTGGAGCCGTCGAGGTGGTAGCCGACCCACGGCGCGTACTCGTGGAGCACCACGCGCGCGCCCTCGTCGACGCAGAAGTTCGTCATCGTCACTTGCCGATCGCCCTGCGTATCGTGGGCCATCACGATGTCCGCGTCGGGCGCCATGCCCACGAGCTTCGTCAGGCCACGCGCGCCTCCGGCGATCACCGACGTTGCGCCGGCGCCATGCGAAAACTCGGCATCGCGGGGCGCATCGCTCAGGTTTTCTCCGCGCCGATACCTTTTGCTGTCGACGCGAAAGACCGCGACCTTCGAGCTGCCGAAGCGCACGAGCTTCTCACCCACATCGAGCGTGCCGTTTTTGTTGACGTCGTCGACGGCGAACAGGGGCTCGCCCAGGGCCGGCGTGCTGTCGTCGAAGCCCGCGTCCCGGCCGTAGTTTCGAACGCCGTCGGCGTTTTTGTCGGCGTACAAGAAATCGAGGCCGATCTGCAGGGATGGGTCGTCCGACCCTTGAATCGGCGCGGGGTCCCAGAAATAGGTGATGGGGACGTTGAGCACCGCCAGCTTGGTGACGCTGCCATCGACGTCCACGGAGTCGACGTCGGGGGAGAAGAGGCCGTCGCCGTCTTCGTCGATCCAGCCGAAATAGCCCGCATCTGCACGGAAAAGCAGGGGATGAAAGACGTCCAGGCCGGAGTCGACGTCGCACACGGTGACGCCGTGGCCGGTGAGCGAGAGGCCGGCGTCGTCGCGCATGTTCCACACGTCCGTCGCCTGCACCTCCCGGGCGGTGTAGTCGAGCGGCGGGGGCGGGGCGAAGAGCGGGCCATCGAGCTCGATGCGAGCCACGCGGGGCAGGGCCGCGACGCGTCGCAGGGACGAGAGCGAGAGCGTCGCCGCTACGCTGTTTCGCACGCCGTAGGGCCCGCCGTCGTGCCGTCGTTCGAGCTCGGCGCCCGCCAAGAGCAGGGCCGCCACGTCGTCATTCGTTGGAGCTCCAACGAATTCGACGACCACCGGCACCCGAGCGCGCGCGGGGAGCATCGTCGCCGAGCCGTCGGCCGCGGGCCGCGCGTCGAAGGCGGCGATTACGCCGCCGCGGGCCTTTTGCAGGACGGCCGGGTCGACGGGGACCTTGGGAGCGGCGAACGACGGCGAAGCGAGAAAGGCAAGGGCGAGCCCCAACCCGGAAAAAAACCTGCTGCGCAAGGGAAGCTCCTTCGAAGGTGGGCGAAGCCTAGCGTGCGCCGCCGCCGACAACCATCGTCGCCCTTCGCGGGGGGCCAACTCCCCTGGTAGCGTGGTGCCCCGTGAAGGAGAAAAGTCGAAGCTTTCGGGAGGCGTGGTTGCTCCCGACGGGGGGCCTCCTGGCCCTCGCGACGGTTACTTTTTTTACGCTCTACGCCCTCGATCACCTGGTGACGGGAGGGTCCGCGTTGCAGGCGCCCCAGGGCTCGATCCTGCGCTATTTCTTCTTCGATCCCGCGGGGGTGAGCGACGCCGTCTCGGCCCTGGCCGGCCTCGTGGCGGGCGTCCTCGGCATCGTCATCAGCGTCGTGTCCATCGTCGTGCAGCTCTCGGCCGAGCGTTACACCGGCGTCACGACGATGTTCTTCCGCGACCGCACCAACATGGCGGTCCTTGGCTACTACGTCGTCGCGTGTGTCACGGGCGTCTGGGTCAGCTTGTCGTTGCGGGGCGACTACGTCCCGCGCGCGACGATCGCCGCGATGGCCACCGGCACGACCGTCGCGCTGGTGCTGATGGCACCCTATTTTGCCTATGTTTTCCGCTTCCTCGAGCCCTCCAACATCGTCGAGCGCATCGAGCGGACAGCCATCGCCAAGGCGCGCACGGGCGCCACGGGGCGCGGTGATCTCGAAGAGGCTCAGCAGGTCACCATCGTGGCCATGGAAGAGCTCACCGACATCACGTCGAACTCCATCTCG
>CAYLJT010000703.1:0-4709 GCA_964383995.1 uncultured Polyangiaceae bacterium | reverse complement strand
TCTCCTTGGGCCAGCTCGTTCCAGACGATGACCATCGCGATGCAACGCGCGAGGCCGATGAGGATGAGCCCCACCATGTATTCGGGCCGATCTCGCAAGAAGACGAGCGCGAGGCCGAACATCAGCAGCGGACCGACCAGCCAGTTTTGCACCAAAGACAGCGCGAGCACCCGCTTGTTGTGGAAAACCTTGCCAAGCTCCTCGTAGCGGACCTTGGCCAGGGGAGGGTACATCATCAGCATGAGCCCGACCGCGATCGGCACCGAGGTCGAGCCCACGCTGAGCCGGCTCAAGGCGCTGTTGAAACCTGGAGCCAGAAAACCCAACACGACGCCGAGGCCCATGGCCAGGAAGATCCACAGCGTAAGGTAGCGGTCGAGAAAGGAGAGCTTACCGAGGAGGCCAGGGGAGGGGGGGGTCATGGAAGTGTGGGCATTCCTGCTTAGAAATCCACCGTCGAATCTCACCACGTTCTTCTCTCGGTGACGAGCACGTTCTCCTTCGACGGGATGGGGCCCGCATCTAACGCGCTGCGCCGGGCGCCGCGTCAAGGCGCGGACGAAGAATTTGCACGAGGGACGCTTGACAGCCTCCCGGGGCTTGGCTCGATAATGAAAGGAATCTCTGTGGGCCCGGGCGCCATGGAGCTAGGGACTGAGAGCAAGAACTGCATGAACAGCCTTTCTATACGGCTCGCAAAGCTTCGACGACATGGGTTGGGGCTCACGGTGGTGCTCGCGGGGTTTGGGGTCTTGGGACCCGCTTGCGGCGCCTCCACCGAAAGCGAAGGGGGCCCGGGCGGGGGCGAGGGGGCCCTCGGCGTCGCCGAAGAAGGGCTCACCTGCCTTACCATCGTGCGCGGCGGAGCCTCGGGCAGTGTCTCGGACGCGACGCTGGTGTTCGACTCGGCGGATCCTACGCAAGCGGCGGGCAATTTCGGCACGGGCATCCTGCTCAGCACCGGCAGCTCGGGCACGATCACGCGGGAATTTCTGCTCAAGTTCGACCTCAGCATGGTGCCCGTGGGGGCCCTGGTCACCTCGGCCACGCTCACCATGCTCAAACAGTCAAGCCCAGGAAACGGCATCGTGGAGCTCCACCACGCCACCGCCCCGTGGACCGAGGGCACGGTCACCTGGAACAGCTTCGGCGGGGCGGTCTCGTCCACCATCTGGTACACCATCGACAACAACGTTGTACCCAACGCTACGATGAGCCTGGATGTCCAGGCGCTGGCTCAGGCCTGGGTCAACAACGCCGTTCCCAACAACGGCCTGGTGTTCACGCAGTCCGGGATCGGGCGCACCACCTTCGGCTCCAGCGAGGCGAGCTCGGTCTCACCTCGGCCCAAGCTCGTGCTTTGCTACGCGCCGCCCACCTGCGGTGACGGCGTACAGAGCAATGGGGAGACGGGCGTCGACTGCGGTGGCCCCTGTCCTCCTTGCCAAACCTGTTCCGACGGTATCCAGAACCAGGGCGAGACGGGCGTCGATTGCGGCGGCCCCTGCGCGGCCTGTGCGACCTGCGCCGACGGTATCCAGAATCAAGGCGAGGCAGGCATCGACTGTGGCGGACCCTGCCCACCTTGCCAAACCTGCTCCGACGGTATCCAGAACCAGGGCGAAACGGGCGTCGATTGCGGCGGCCCCTGCGCGGCCTGCGCAAGTTGCGTGGATGGCGTCCAGAATCAAGGCGAGGCAGGCATCGACTGCGGTGGACCCTGCGCGGCCTGTCCCACCTGCTTCGACGGCGTGATGAACGGCGGTGAGAGCGGCGTGGACTGCGGACAAATCTGCCCGCCCTGCGGCGTCGGACAGGGCTGTTTCACGCCTGCCGACTGCCAAAGCCTGGTGTGCGGCGCGGGGGTGTGCGTGGCGCCGAGCTGCAACGATGGCGTGCAGAACGGCAACGAAATCGCGGTGGACTGCGGCGGATCCTGCGCCCAGCCCGAGGTGTGCAACGGCCTTGACGACGACTGCAATGGTCAGATCGACGACGGTGCCGGTTCGACCTTCTATTTCGATGGCGATGGCGACGGCTACGGTAACCCGGGCTCCAGCCTGGTAGCCTGTTCCCCGCCGCCCGGTTGGACGAGCAACGGGTCCGACTGCGACGACGGCAACAGCGCGGTCTCGCCCGGTGCTGGCGAGTCTTGCGATGGCGTCGACAACAACTGCAATGGTCAGATCGACGAGGGCTGCGGTGGCGGCGGCGGCGATGGCGATGGCTACATCGACACGACGACGGACACGACGACGGACACGACGACGGACACCTCGACCGACACGTCGACGGACACCTCGACTGACACGTCGACGGACACCTCCAGCGACACTTCCGCCGACGCCGATGCGAGCGCCGATGCCAGTGCCGATGCGAGCGCCGACAGCAGCGCCGACGCTGCGGGCGACGCCGCGGGCGACGCCTCCGGTGACAGTGCTGGGGACAGCGCGGGCGATTCGGACGGTACCGATGGCACGGACGGGACGGACGGTACGGACGGGACGGACGGCACCGATGGCACCGACGGTACGGACGGCACCGACGGTACGGATGGCACCGATGGCTCAGACGGGTCGGATGGCTCGGACGGTGGCGACGGTGACGGCGATGGTGACGGCGATGGCGATGGAGACGGTGACGGCAACTGACTGGATCGGACCTACCTAACGCGCTGAAGCCGGAGCTGTCCGAGACACCTCTCCCCGCGGAGGTGCAAGCCATCGTCGACGACGCCCGGGCGCGGCCTCGCTACGCGGTGGCCGCGGGCCTCCTGCTGCTCCTCGGTTGCGCCAACGCCTTCGGCAAGCTGACCCGCACCGACGACTTTCAACGGTGGGCCGCGTCCACCGCGGCTTCCCCCGCGCCGAACCCCTTCGTTGCGCGCACCAAGGGGCCGCCGTCCGCGCAAAAGCGCCGTGGAAGCTTGCGCGTGGAGGTCACGCTGGCGAACGGCTCCACGATGTCCAGCGAGATTGGGCAGCAAACGCGCGTTCGCCTGGTCCGACCCCACCGGGTGGAGCTCGGGCTCGTGGTGGCAACCTTGCTGCGCGGCAACATGCCCACGGCGTCGCTCCAGTCCTTGCTGCGCTTCGGCTTTTGTCAGGGGGGTCCCTTGGCCGAGGTCTCGGGCTTCCCATCCGACGTCGTGGACGTCACCTACCTTGACCGGCGCGGCGATGCCCGGCGCACGGTCCGCGCGGCCTGCGGGAAGACCCCGCCATGAGCGCCTCGCGGCTCGGCGAAGCCCAGATCTTTGCGCTGTTTCGCCTGGCGTTGGGGCTCTACTTCCTGTGGACGTCCCTCGATCTGCTCGACTACGGTTGGGAGATCTTCGCGAGGGAAGGGATGCTGCCCGACCCCGCTCTGTCGCCCCTCGCGGTGTGGATGCCGCGTGCCCTGCTCGACCTGAACGCTTCGCAGGTGTACGCGCTTTTGTGGGCGCGCGCGGCGCTCGCGACGTTGATCACCGTGGGTCTGTTTCGTCGGCCCAGCGCGGCGCTATTGTGGCTGATTTTCACCTGGGAGCACCAACGCAACGGCTTCGTGACGTCACCCGAATTTGGCTATGTCGGTTGGCTTTTGTTGTTCGCGGCTGCGGCGCCGACGGGGGAGCCCTGGGCCGTCCAGAGGTCGGATCCTACCTTCCGTCTACCCGTCACCTTGCGCGCGGCGGCGTGGCTGGTGTTGGCCGTCTCGTACAGCTATAGTGGCCTATCCAAGCTGGGGACCGCCGCATGGCTCGACGGCACGGCCACCCGCGATGCCATGGGGCTCGCCGGCAGCGCCCGCGGTTGGATCTTCGAGGCGCGACGCGCGGTGCCCGATTGGGTGTTCGCGTTGAGCACCTGGAGCTCCCTTGCCATCGAGCTCTCGGCCGTGGTCGTGGTGCTGTTTCGGCGGGTACGTGCGGGCTTTTGGGCCGCCTCGGTGGCCATGCACCTCGGTATTCTGCTGACCATGAGCATCGAAGAGGTCAGCCTCGGCATGTTGATCTACCACCTGGTCTTGCTCGATTCCGCCTGGTTTCGACGGGATTTTTGGCGAAGGTCAGTCGAAGCGAACCAGGGTCCCGGCGCCGGAGCCGCCCTCGTTCAGGCTGACAAACAGGCTGGCGCCGAAGGCGACAGGGACACCGCTCAGGACGGTGCCCAAGGGTAGCTCGAGCAGCGGTTCTCCGGTCTGCGGCTCCAGGGCGCACAGCTTGCGACGGCCGCAGCCCATCCATACGGTCCAGGCGTCGGTCTCCACGCTGCGCACCACGAGCGGGCTCATGTTCATGCGCTCGACGCCGGTCTTGCGGGTCCAAACCACGTTGCCCGTCTTGCGATCCACGCAGGTCAGGTGGTCGGCGGAGGCGGCCACCAGCGCGTCCACCTCGGGTACCCAGGCGGGGCTCCCGAGCAGCCGGTTTTTGCGGCCGGCCAGGGTCACCCGCCAACGAGGCTTTCCAGACTCGGCGTCGAGCGCCAAGAGCTTGCCCCGCATCGTCACGAAGTAGACGCCATCTTCCACCAACAGACCGGTGCCCTTGATGTCGCTGTCGGCCTTGAAACGCCAGGCGAAGGAGCCGTCGTCGGCGTACAGCGCGGAGAAGCGTTGATCGTTGGCGCCCACGTACACGATCCCCTTTTCTTCGTTGACCACCGGCGACGAATGGGCCTGCTCACCCAACCAATCGGACAACCAGAGCACCTCGCCGATGTGGC
>CAYLJT010000702.1:0-4723 GCA_964383995.1 uncultured Polyangiaceae bacterium | reverse complement strand
GCTTTGCGCAGCTCGGCCTTGAACTTGACGACGCTGGCTTTGGCGGGAGCGCTCATCGGGCCACCCCGAAATGCACCTCGGGGAAGAGCTCTTCTTCACCGTCGTTGCGCAGCGCATCGATGACGTCGACCACCGTCTGCAGCTCGATGTCGTTGCTCGCGGTGATCGTCACCTGGGTCTCCTCTTTGAACTCTTCCTTCGCGTTTTTGAGCCGTTTGGCGCACGCGGTGACGGTCGCGAGGTCGTTCTCGTTGTTCTTCTTTGGCACCGTGAGGCCCGTGCCCACCGACTCGCAGCCCGTGGAGATGTTGCCGCCGGAGGTCTTGAACGAGATGCCTTGACCCGTGATGAGCACCGACAAGTTGAGCGCGTTGGACGCCACGTCCGAGCGCACTTTGCCGCCTCCGATCGAGGGGGCCGCGGTGTCCACCGACGCGAGGAACGTCGTGGTCACGGTGGCCAACACGAACATCATGATGTTCGTGATGATGTCGAGGAACGGCACGATGTTGAGCTCGCCCGCCTCTTCGCCGGGCGCGGGCTCGTGGTGCGCCGACAGCCTTCGAATTTTCGAGCGCTGAGCTGGGCTCAGCGGGGCATCGTTGGGTTCCGCCATGGTGATCGTCGCCGCGGCGCGGGCCTAGTAGCCGGTCTTTCCACCGATGGTCAGCAGGTTGAAGACCCGCTCCGTCGTGGTCTCGAGATCGTGCTGAATGTTCTTCGAGCGCGTGTGCAAGATAACGTGCGCGATCATGCAGATAACGGCGATGCTGAGGCCGAACGCCGTGTTGTACATGGCCTCGGCGATGCCGTTCGACAACAAGCGCTGCTTGTCGGCCTGAGAAAGGCCCTGCGCGGCGATGGCGCCGAAGGTGCCGATGAGACCGCTAACCGTGCCGATGAGCCCGATCAGCGTGGCGATGTTGGCGAGCGACCACAGCGCTCCGACGCGCTTTTCGACCTGCGGCTTGAGCTCGGACAGCTTCTCCGAGAGGGCCGCGTCGATCTCGTCGGCGCCTTTGTTGGCGTGGGTCAGGCCGCTCTTTACGAGCTGCAAGATGGGGTAATCGCTCGCATCGCAGAGCTTGATGGCGCGATCGATGTTGCCCGCGACGACGAGCTTCTTGATCTGCGCGAAGAACTCCTTGGAGTTGACCCGGTAGCGGCTGAGCTGAAATGCCGTCCGCTCGATGATGACCGTCACGACGACTGCCGAGACCACGAGGTTCATCATCAAGAACGTGGGGTTGTGCTTGACCGCGTCCCACATCGCGCCGGAGCCACCCTCGGCAGCAGAC
This sequence comes from uncultured Polyangiaceae bacterium, assembly GCA_964383995.1. Taxonomy (GTDB): domain Bacteria; phylum Myxococcota_A; class Polyangia; order Polyangiales; family Polyangiaceae; genus CAYLJT01. The sequence goes on along the minus strand of CAYLJT010000702.1, from coordinate 3,425 downwards.
AAAGCAGACAAGAGCAGATGACCCATCCTCGAAAATCCTTTCTCCGCGTTCTCGTTTGCAAGCTCTTTTGGAGCGATCGCCTCGGCTTCTGCTGTCGGTGCTGGGCCGTCCGCCCCGTCCGAAACGCGTGAGCGGCGGGGACTATAGCCGCGCGAAGAATCTCCGTGCAAGCGCGCTCGCGGGGGGGCGCAACGTCTCTTCTTGCCTCCCCCGACACCTCCCCTTCGGCGAGCCTCCAGTAAAGAGGGACCTCCCCCGATCGGCGCAGGGAGGGCGGTCGTCCGTTGGCGCTGGATGATTCTCAAAACGCCGTAATTTGTAGGCGTTTTGTATCAAACGAGCACCAAATGTTTCTTGACGTAGGGCTGTCCCAATCGCGAAGATGCGAGCCGTTTCGTTTGTCCCCTGTCACGACCGCCCCCGCATTCGCTCGACGAGCACGCGCTCGTTCGGTCGGTGTTCCATGTGGTCGAGCCAGCGGGCTTATCGAAGTGGCGGGACAGGGAGCGCGTGCCCTGCCCGCCTCGTCAACGGCACTTGCCGCAATCCGCGGCGCTCGGTTAGGGTGCCGCACGCGTGGTGCCGTCGGCTTTGCCGGCAGACTTTGTAGGTACAGAGCGCAGCCCAACGAGGCCAGCGGCCAATTCGGAGGACGGAAATGAGTGCAATCTGGGAACACTTTCAAGAGGGCGGATGGGGCATGTGGCCCATCCTCTTCTGGTCGATCTTGACGATCGGCATCATCGTCGAGCGAGCCCTCTATCTCTTTGGTTCCTCGATCAACAAAGACGTTTTCCTCGCGACGATGCAGAAGTGCATCCTGTCCGGGGATGTTCAGAAAGCCATCAAGATGTGCTCGGCGGCCAACGCGCCCCTGGCACGCATCGTTCAATCGGGCCTCGTGAAGGTCAACCGACCCGACGAAGAGGTCCAGGCGGCCATGGACGAAGCAGCGCTTCGTGAAATGCCCAAGCTCAGCGCTCGCACGGCGTACCTCGCCCTCCTCGCCAACTTGGCCATGCTCTCGGGCCTGCTCGGCACGGTGACGGGCCTCATCAAGTCCTTCGGCTCCGTCGGCGGCGAGTCCGTTGATCCCAGCCAAAAGGCCCGCGTTCTCGCCGCCGGAATCTCCGAGGCCATGAACTGCACGGCGTTCGGTCTCGGCGTCGCCATCATCGGCCTCATCGGCTTCGCCATCCTCAACGGCAAGACGCAGCAGCTCGAGGACGACATCAACGAAGCCAGCGTGCAGGTCTTGAACCTCGTGGTGGCCAACCGTCAGAAGGTCAACCTCGCCGGCGTCGGGCAGGCCGTTTGACAAGTTCGCGGTCTCGTATGGGGGGCGACGCGAGGTTCTCTAGCGTCGCCCCAGTCCCCGAAACCCTCGTTTTTCAACGACCCAGCACGACACGGAGCAAGCCATGGGTGGCGTAGACGTCGGCTCAGAAGGTGGCAAGAAGCGCGCAACCAACAGCGACATCAACATGATCCCGTTCATCGATCTGTTGATGGTGACGATCGCCTTCCTCCTCACCACGGCCGTGTGGGTTACCAACTCACGCATCAACGCAGACGCGCAGGTGCCAGGCCCGCCGGATCCGCAGAAAGAGCTGGAGCCGACGACGCCCGAGAAGGTGCTCAACCTGCACATCAACGACAACGAGTTCGCCCTGGTTTGGAAGCAGGGGTCCACGGTCGTCAGCGAAGTGAAGGTCGAGAAGAAGTCGGTCGAAGCGGGCTCGGGACGCGAGGCGACGATTCGGTACCCGGATCTCGCGAAGAAGATCGAGCAAGAGTGGACGCAGCAAGGAGGTCACCGCGATCCGAGCGACAAGAAGCTCGATCAATGTGTCCTTCACACCGACAACAAGTCTCCTTTCAAGGAGATCGTGGCGGTGCTCGATGCGCTCTACTCGCCCAAGCGCGAAATGAAATTCCCGGACGGCACATCGAAGCAAGTGCCCGTCTTCAACATGACGTTCTCGGTTCGCTGAGGCGCGGAGCACGGGTATGGACAGGCCGCATTCCAAACACAAAGACCACCACGCGCACGTGATTCACCAGCCGGGCAAGCGGCTGATGCACGGGATTCCGCTCAAGTTCGTGTGGAACAAAGTCATCGGTCACGGCAAGCGCGCCGTCGGTGCTGCGCTCAACCTGGTGAGCTTCATCGACTTCCTCGTCGTCACCGTCATCTTCCTCCTGATGTCGTTCTCCGCATCGGGCGAGATGGCGGTCGACAAGAACGTGAAGCTGCCGAAGGCCGAGAACGTCGAGGACATCATCGACGCGCCGATGGTCGCCGTGAATGGCAACCAGGTGCTCGTCGACGGCACCCTCGCCGGCTCCACGCGCGCCATCGAGGAGCTCGGTCGTATGCAGAAGATCGACGAGCTTTACAACATCCTGAAGAACAAGCGCGAGCTCTGGAAGACCGTGCAACCGAACAAGCCGTTTCCGGGCGTCTGCATCCTCCAGGTCGACAAAGACGTTCCTGCCCTCGTGGTAAAGAGCGTGTTTCAGACCGCGGCGTTTGCCGGCTACCCGAACGTGAGCTTCATGGTCTCCAAGCTCCCCAAGTCCGAGTGACCTTCCGCGGGCGCGCTGCCCTCCCACCCCCTTCCTCTCCACTGGCCCTCTTCCCTTCGCGCGGCGCGCCACTCTCCGGGGCCCTATGACCGAAAATCCCCGTCCGCGAGGTCTTCCGGCAATCGAGCATGCGCGGGAAAACCGCGGCAAGATCCGCTGGCCCTCCACCAAGTTCTGGGGGTGGGCCGCGATCGTGCTCGCGGCGATGGGCATCTTCCATTGGAAGAGCGAGCAGAGCCGCGTGGAAGGCGAGCGCCAGGCGCTCCTCGCGCGGCAGCGGGCCGTGTCCGTCGAGCTTGGGCCCAGGTGGTTTCCACTTCGCGACAAAATCGAAGCGTGGACCATGGAGCTTGCGGCTTCGGCGGGGCCCGAGGTGGTCGAAAAAGAGGACCTTCAAAACCTCAAATTTCGCGAAGAGGCGGGCATCTATTTGCGCATGCCCGTGAGCCGCGCGAAGGACGCCGAGTCGATCCGTGCGGGCGCGAAGGACTCGCTGCGCGACGCGTTTACGGCCTGTTTGATGCGGGTTCCGAACGCCGACCCGTTTGCGGGACCGGCCTGTCGACGCACGCGCGACTGCGCCCAGGGTCAGGTTTGCAATGAGGTCGACCACTGCGCCGCGCCCTCCCAACCCTACAACCTCCGCGTCGCCTACAGGTCGCTGCGGGTGCTCTCGGATGGCTGGGTGCGTGACACGGAGAACGCCGAGAACGACATCAGCTTGCGCATGCTGAAGGAGAGCTTCGACGACACGGTCGCCGACGATCTCCCGTCGGCGATCGATTTGCTTACACGCGCAAAGTATTTTCTCCTGGTGCTCGACGAGGCCGAGTACA